>JBARVM010000435.1:0-2503 GCA_049646265.1 Paracoccaceae bacterium | reverse complement strand
GGGCAGCGGATCGCAAGGCCGGGGCCGGGGAAAGGATGGCGGCGGATAAAGCTTTCGGGCAGGCCAAGCTCGCGGCCAAGGGCGCGGACCTCATCCTTGAAAAGCTCGCGCAAGGGCTCCACCAGCTTCATCTTCATGCGCGCGGGCAGGCCGCCGACATTGTGATGCGACTTGATCGTAACCGACGGCCCGCCGGAAAAGCTGACGCTTTCGATCACATCCGGGTAAAGCGTGCCTTGTGCCAGAAAATCCGCGCCGCCGATGGCCTTGGCATGTTTGTCAAAGACATCAATGAACAAGCCGCCGATGATCTTGCGCTTGGTCTCCGGGTCCGACACGCCTTCGAGCTTGCCTAAAAACAGCTCGGATTCGTCGGCGTGGATCAGCGGCAGATTGTAATGTTCGCGGAACATGCTGACGACCTGTTCGCTTTCGCCAAGCCGCATCAGCCCGTGATCGACATAGACGCAGGTCAGCTGATCGCCGATCGCCTCATGAATAAGCACCGCCGCGACAGAGGAATCGACCCCCCCAGACAGCGCGCAGATCACCTTTTTGTCGCCGACCTGAGCGCGGATACGGGCAATGGCATCCTCTCGGTAGGCGCCCATGGTCCAGTCGCCGGTAAAGCCGGCAAGACGGACGAAATTCTCGTAAAGCCGGGCGCCTTTCGGGGTGTGATGAACTTCGGGATGGAACTGCACCGCGTAGAAATGCCGCGCAAGATCAGCGGTGATGGCGAAGGGCGCATTGGGAGAAGTGCCAAAGACCTCAAAACCCGGTGCGATCTGGCTGACATGGTCGCCATGCGACATCCAGACCTGTTCGCGCCCATCGGCAAACCAGCCCTCCAGCAGGGGCAGGCTATTGGCCTTGGGCGTCACATAGGCGCGGCCGAATTCAGCGGTGCCATGGCCGCGTTCCACCTTGCCGCCAAGGCAATGCATCATGACCTGCTGGCCATAACAGATGCCAAGGATCGGCACACCCATATCGAAGACGGTTGCAGGCGGCATCGGCGCGCCCTCGGCAAAGACCGAGGCTGGCCCGCCGGAGAAGATCACTGCCTTGGGGGCGAAGTCCGCAAGAAAGGCCGCGTCAACGCGATTATAGGGGTGGATTTCGCAATAGACATTCAACTCCCGCAGGCGCCGCGCGATCAGCTGCGTAACCTGAGAGCCGAAGTCGATGATAAGAAGGCGTTCATGCTGGATCATGGAGTGGCAATATTGATTCCGGCCCAGCGAGGCAAGAGGGCAAGCGCGCGACATTTTCACTGTGCCCTTCATGATCCCGCCGGGCTAGGGCGGTTCTTGGTGTCCGTATGCGACAAGGCGAAATGTCGTTTTTGCGCGCCAAGCGGCGTTTACCGCCAGAGCGGGGGCGGCAGAGGGGGTAAAAGGCAGACACACATTCTTAGGAGCTAAAAATGAGTGATGGGGAAATCGGTCGCCGGGTCAGAGGCGGTGGTGGTTCAGCACGGCGCGCCGAACGGACAGCGGTGCATTTCGAGACGGCCAAGTTCATTGAGCGGAACATTCCCAATTTCGAAATCCTCAATGAAGAAGCGCTGGAGCTGATCGAACATAATGCCGAACTGATCCTGGAAGAAGTCGGGGTAAATTTCGTCGAAAATCCCGCTGCACTCGATCTGTGGCGCGCCGCCGGTGCCGATGTCACGGGCGAGCGGGTGCGTATTCCGCGCGGCCTTGCGCGCAAACTATGCAAGACTGCGCCCTCCACCTATGTTCAGCATGCACGCAACCCCGAACGCAATGTCACCGTCGGCGGCAGGGGGCTGGTTCTGGCCCCGGTTTACGGCCCGCCCTTCGTGCGTGATGAAAACGGCCGCCGCTACGCGACCATCGCCGATTTCCAGAAATTCGTGAAGCTGGGCTATATGTCCAAGTGGCTGCACCATTCGGGCGGCACAGTTTGCGAGCCGACCGACGTGCCGGTGAACAAGCGCCATCTCGACATGCTTTTGGCGCATATGACCCTGTCGGACAAACCCTATATGGGGTCGGTGACCGAACCGAGCCGCGCAGCGGATTCGGTCGAGATGTCGAAAATCCTCTTCGGCGACGATTTTGTTGACCAGAACACGGTGATGACCTCGCTCATCAACATCAACTCGCCGATGACTTTCGACGGGATCATGATGGGCGCGCTCGAGGTTTATGCCAAGGCCAATCAGGCCTGCATCATCTCTCCCTTCATCGTCGGTGGGGCCATGGCGCCGGTGACGGTCGCGGGCACGCTGACCCAGGTTCTGGCAGAGGTGCTGGCGGGCGTCGCCTATAGCCAGCTGATCCGCAAGGGCGCTCCGGTGATCATGGGCGCCTTCGTGACCTCGATCGACATGAACTCGGGTGCGCCGACCTTTGGCACGCCGGAAGCGGCCCACATCACCTATGGCGCGGGCCAGCTTGCCCGCCGCATGGGGCTGCCCTACCGTTCGGCCGGATCGTTCTGCGGCTCAAAACTGCCGGACGCGCAGGCG
>JBARVM010000434.1:0-2421 GCA_049646265.1 Paracoccaceae bacterium | reverse complement strand
TGAACCATCGTCGGCCTCCTTATGTTCCGCGTGGGATACCTTTGCCTTGGATCGTGGAGAAGTCGAGTGCATTTGCCGTTTTTGCCAAGACGGCATGCGATAGCAAAGGCCTGCATGACGCTCGGATTGAACCGCGTCGAGCGCCGAGCGTCACGCCATCACATGCCGCAGCCCTTGCGTTACATCGGTCCGCACCGCCAGCCGCAGGCCCGGCTCGTCGCCCGCCTTCAGCGCGGCGATGATCAGCCGGTGATGTTGCGACGGATCGCGGCGGTTGAGGCGGCCATAAAGGTTTGCCATGGTCGGGCCAAGCTGCAGCCAGACGGTTTCGGCCAACGCCAGAATCGCCGGGGCCTGCGCCCGCAGATAAAGCGCGCGGTGAAATTCCAGATTGGTGCGCACATAGGCCACCCCATCGCGCCGGGCCGCAGCTTCCTGATTGGCCAGATCCAGCGTCTGCATCCGATCGATCAGCGCCATATGCACGCGCGGCAGGGCTCGGCTGGCCAATTCCGGCTCCAGCATGGCACGGATGGAGGAAAGCTCCTCTATCCGCTCCTGACTAAGTACCGGCGTCGTGACCCGCCCCGATAGCGACAGGCTGAGCGCGCCCTCCGCCGCCAGACGGCGCAAGGCCTCGCGAGCCGGGGTCATCGACACGCCATATGCGGCGGCGAGCCCCCGAACGGTCAACGCCTTTCCAGGCGGCAATTCGCCGTAAAGGATCTGCTGGCGCAGCGTGCGATAAAGCCGGTCATGCGCCGCGAGCCCTGGGTCGGAAAAACGGGGTCGGTTTTGCGGTAATGTGGCCATGCGCAACTGTGATCACATTCGGCCGATCTGGTCAATCACCCGGCTGCCCAACCCGGTGCTACCCTGCTTTATCCGGGTTTGAAATCATAGCTGTGCAGACGGTTCCCCTCGCGCTTCAGCCAGCGGCGATGCTGCTGATAATCCGGCATCAGGCGCCGCACCACCGCCCAGAAGGCCGGTGAATGGTTCATCTCGACCAGATGCGCTACCTCATGCGCTGCGACGTAATCCAAAACCTCTGTCGGCGCCATGATCAGCCGCCAGGAATACATCAGGGCGCCATCCGCCGCGCAAGAACCCCAACGCGATCTTGTGTCGCGCAAGGTAAGGCCGGCATGGCGACGCCCCACCAGCCCCGCATAATGGTCCGACGCCGCCTGCAGCCGCTGCTGGGCCTGCAGCTTCAGAAAGGCCGCAACCCGCACCGCCGCCCGCGCCGGGTCAGGCGGCAAGAGAAGCTGGTTGCCCAGAACGATCGGCGCACGCACCTCCGCCGGGGTCAGCACCAGCATCCGCCCCTCGAACGGTATGCTGGTGCCCAGCGCCACCGGCGCCTGCACCGCCGCCTTTGACTGGGCCTGCCGGATCCACTCCGCCTGACTATGGGCAAAGCGCATCGCCTCGCTGTCCGATGCCAACAGCGGCATCGACAGGGTCACGCGCCCGTCCAGCCGCGACACACGCAAGGAAAACCGCCGCGCCCGGGCCGAGCGGCGCAGGTTCAGCACAAGGCCCGGATCGCCGGGAAGTTCGACCTGCATTTGCACCCCCAATCTGTGCCCGATAATGGCCCGTCCGGCGGCAAGTGAAAAGCGCAAAGCAGATAGGCGCAAAAAGCAGGGCGAAAGCCTTTGACAGCCCCGCCGACATATGGCAGTTGGCTGCGACTCTGCACAAAAGAGCACTGGAAGGAGCAGTTCATGCCCAAAGAAGAATGGGGCGTCAAACGCCTATGCCCGCACTGCGCCAGCCGTTTTTACGACTTGCAGCATAATCCGATGACCTGTCCCGAATGCGGACAGACCTTTACCGCCGAAAGCCTTGTCGCCACGCGCGGCCGGTCCGTCGCCCCTGAAAAGACCGCCCCCAAAGAGGTGGAGGTCGAACTGGACGATCTGGCCGATGACGAGGTGCTGGACGATGCCGGCGCCGATGCCGAGATCGATGACGATCTTCTGGAAGATGACGAGGATGATGACGTCTCGCTCGACGAAATCGCCGATGTCGCCACGGGTGACGACGACAGCTAAGCCTTGCGGCACCTGCCAGTCACAAGGCTGGCCGGACCGTCCGGAACGGGCAAGAGAGCGCCGCAAGCTGCGGCGCTTTTTCTTTGGCGGATCGAGAAATTCCTCCGCCAGGGACGCGATTTT
This sequence comes from Paracoccaceae bacterium, assembly GCA_049646265.1. Taxonomy (GTDB): domain Bacteria; phylum Pseudomonadota; class Alphaproteobacteria; order Rhodobacterales; family Rhodobacteraceae; genus TMP-24. Next base: position 235 of record JBARVM010000434.1, on the reverse strand, counting down.
CCGCTTGCAGAACCGGGCGCTTCTGCCTATAGGACAGCCCACACGGGCCGCCCTTTGGGCTGACCGAGACCTCCGGTGGGGCCATAGCTCAGTTGGGAGAGCGCTTGAATGGCATTCAAGAGGTCAGCGGTTCGATCCCGCTTGGCTCCACCAAACAAATCAAAGCCTTAGCGACAAATTGCTAAGGCTTTTGGGTTTTTCGTCATTAATCTTATGCGTGAGGGCGATTGGTTTT
>JBARVM010000433.1:0-3376 GCA_049646265.1 Paracoccaceae bacterium | reverse complement strand
TTGGTCATTCTGGCGACAACCAGCGTGATGATGCTCTTCGTCGCCTTCCTTTTCCTGCGCAACCAGTTGCGGCCGGTTCTGCGGCTGGCCAAGGCCGCCGAGGCCTTTGGCAAGGGTCGGATGATTCCGCTGCGCATTTCCGGCGCGTCAGAGGTGCGGGCCGCCGGCGCCGCATTTCTCGACATGCGGGCGCGGATCGAACGGCAGATCGAAAGCCGCACCCTTATGCTGTCCGGCGTCAGCCATGATCTGCGCACCCCGCTGACCCGGTTGAAACTGGGGCTGGCGATGCTGGACGGCCCCGAACGGGCCGAACTCGAACGCGATGTCGATGACATGCGGCGGATGATTGACGGCTTTCTCGATTTCGCCCGCGCCGAAGCGACCGAGGAAGAGGCAGAGGCGGTTGATCCGGTGGAACTTGCCGTGCGGGTGATCGACGATATGCGCAAGGTAAAGCCCGGTGCCAGCCTTTTTCAGGTGGAGGGGCAGGGCATGGCGACCCTGCGACGCAGTGCCGTGGAACGGGCCCTCGGCAATCTGTTGAGCAATGCGTTGAGTTACGGGCAAAATGCGACGCTCAGCCTGCATATTCTGGAACGTTCCGTGCGCTATACCGTCGAGGATGACGGGCCTGGCATCGCCGAGGAGTTGCGCGAGGAAGCGATCAAGCCTTTTGTCCGGCTGGTGCCGGGGCGCAATCAGGATAATGCGCCAGGCGTCGGGCTGGGGCTGGCGATCTGCGCCGATATCGCCCGCAGTCACGGCGGATCCTTGCGTCTGGGCCGGAGCGAGCGGATGGGCGGGCTCAAGGCCGAACTGCTTCTGGCCCGCTAACCGCCCGCCCCCGGCCTCAGGTCGCGCGAATTTCCACCAGCGCCGGGCCGGGACCAAGTGCCAGAAGAGCCTCTTTCAACGCAGCGGCGTCCAGCCCGACCGAACGGAAGGGCAGATCGCAGGCGGCGGCCAGATGATCATGCCGGAAGGGCGAGGGGCGGCAACCGATCACCTCGGTTCCGGCGCTGACCATATATTTCTCGATCTCGCCAAAGCCTGCGTTGTTCCAGACCAAAAAGGTGATGGGCAGCCGTTCATCAACGGCGGTGCGCAGTTCCGACGGGCTGAACTGCAACCCGCCATCGCCGATAAGGCAAATCACCGGCACACCGGGCGCCCCAAGCGCCGCACCGACCGCCGCCCCCGGCGCATAGCCAAGAGAGCCGAAACCGGCAGAGGAATTGAACCAGCCGCTGGGCCGGTCGTGGCGATAGGCCAGATTGCCCGCATAGACCGGGGCGGTACTGTCGCCGACGATGATCGCGCCGGGCTTTGCCGCGCGCAGGGCTTCCAGCAGTTCCAGCGCCGGGCCGAACTCTGGCGAAAGACCGGCGGTTTCAACCTCGGCCGCCTTCATGACGTCCTTCGCACGGGCCGCACCGCCCGTCTGCCGCGCCGTGACCAGCGGCAAGAGCGCGCGGGCCACCGCGCGCGCATCCGCGCGGATCTTCATCCGCGCCGGGCGGCGGGCCAGCTGCGCGGGGCAGACATCGACGCGGATCATCGCGCCAAGATCGCAGATCTGGCCGCTGGCATAGGCATCATATTCCGTCTCGCCAATCTCTGTGCCCAAGGCCAGAACCGCGTCGGAGCTGTTGATTAGCCCGGTGACCGAAGGCAGGCAGATACCGCCGCTGATCCCCAACGGATCATCGCCCATCAGCCCGCGGGCATTCATTGTCTGGATGACCGGCGCGTCGAGCCGCTTGGCCAGTGCCCGCACCTCTTCCACCGCGAAACGGGCGCCGCCGCCTGCGATGATCACCGGTTGCCGCGCGCCGTTCAAAAGCCGCGCCGCCTCGGCCAAATGATCGCTGTCTGGTGCGAGTGGCGGCATTTCCATGGGCGTGCTCGGCGCAATGGGGCAGGGCAGGGGCATCACATCGGTCGGCACCTCTATATGTACCGGGCCGGGGCGGCCACCGGTCATGGCGGCAAAGGCCTGATCGACGACACCGTTCAACGCCTCTGGCCCCGTTACCTGAAAGCTCGGGCAAAGTGTGCGCACCATGCCACCCTGATCAGGCAATTCATGCAGATGACCAAGACCGCGGCCCAGACTGTCACGGCGGTTCACGCCGGAGATGACCAGCACCGGCACCGAATCCTCTGCCGCCTGACCCATGGCGGTCAGCGCATTTGTGACGCCGGGGCCGGTGATGACCAGCGCCACCCCCGGCTTGCCCGTCACCCGCGCATAGCCATCGGCCATGAAGACCGCGCTCCCCTCATGGCGGGCGGTGACATGGCGGATGCCCGACCCGGCCAGCCCGCGATAAAGTTCAATCGTATGGGCGCCGGGAATGCCAAAAACCACCTCGACCCCACGCGCCTTGAGGGCGGATACCAGAACCTCTCCGACGGACCGGCTCATTCTGCGGCCTCCCGCAGGGATTGGCTGAAACGTGCCATGCGCGCGCAGGCTTCGTTGATATCCGCATCCGGCCGCGACAGGGAAAATCGTATCCAGCCACCGAACGTATCGCCGAAACTGAGCCCCGGCATCACCGCCACATGCTGACTTTCCAAAAGCCTTTCGGCAAAACTCACACTGTCAAGCCCGGTGCCGCGGACGTCGATCACGGCGAACATCCCGGCTTGTGGCCTGTGAACGGCAAGCCCGGCCACCCCGTCCAACATCTGAAAGACCGCCTCTGACCGGCGTGCAAACCGCGCGACCATGCCCGCCGCCACCGGCGAGGGGGCCGAAAGCGCCGCCGCCGTCATGTCGGCGATAAAGGGCTGATTGCCAAAAAGCATGGTTTCAGCCACCGGCAGCATTCGCGCGATCGTCTCTGGCGTTCCCATGCACCAGCCGCTGCGAAACCCCGCCGCCGCGTGGGATTTGGAAATGGAGCAGGCCACGATCACCCGATCCACCAAATCCTCGAAAAGGTAGGGCGAGGTGAAGCTTTGCCCCGGAAAGACCAGATCCTCATAAACCTCGTCCGAGATGATCCAAAGATCATGCTTTTTTGCCAGATCGCCCAGCGCCCGGATATCCTCGGGCGTCAGCATCGCGCCGGTGGGATTATGCGGCGAGTTGAGGAAGATCGCCCGCGTGCGCGGCGTGATCAGGGCGGCCACGTCGCTGGCTTGCAGGCGGAACCCCATTTCCGGGCGCAGCTTGACTGGCACCCGCACCGCGCCAGAGGCGGCGATGATCCCCTGATAGGTGGCATACATCGGATCGCCGACAATCACCTCGTCGCCCGGATCGGTGATAGACATCAGCGCCACGAACAGCGCCGATTGCGTCCCGGGCAGGCACAGAAGCTGATCCTTGCCGATCGTGCGTCCAAGCCTGTCGCTGTAACGC
>JBARVM010000432.1:0-3681 GCA_049646265.1 Paracoccaceae bacterium | reverse complement strand
AACGTTCCAGCAGCGCCAGCGCTTTTTGCAACCGCCAGTCCGACAGATAGGTCATTGGCCCCACACCGACGAGCTGGCTGAACCTCTCGGCAAAGCGCGAGCGTGACATGGCGACCTCGGAGGCGAGGCTTTCCACGGTCCAGCCCTTGTCCGGGTTGCGGTGGATCAGTTCCAGCGCGCGGCCGATCTGACGGTCGCGGAAAGCCTCCATCAGTCCGCTCAGTTCCGGTGACTGGCCGATCCCGGCCCTCAGCACCTCGATAAAGACGATCTCGGAAAGGCGGGTGATCGCCGCCTCCGACCCCAGCCGGTCGGCAAAGGCGCGCCGCGCGGCAAGGCGCAGCATCTCGTCCAGCAAGGGTTCGCGCAGCCGCATCGCGGCGGTGATCAGGATATGGTCGGGCAGCGCCCGCAGGATCGGGTGATCGGCTCGCTCGCGAAAGGTGAAATGACCGCAGAGCATCTGGGTCGAGGCCGAGGGATCGCCATCGCCGACACGCAGAACCCCCTGCCCGTCATAACCCACTGCCTGCAGCACGGTTTCCAGTTCCGGCGCATTCCGCCCCGGCGCATCGGCCAGAACATGGGACCAGCCCTTCGGCACCATGATCAGATCGCCGGGACCGAGCGTCAGTTCGGCCCCGCAGGCGGTCGTCACATGCAACTGCCCCTGCATCACCAGATGAAACCGCGCGGCCGAGCCGAATTCCGGCACCGTGACCGCCCATGGCCCGGTGAAATCGGTACGGAAATAAAGCGCGCCGCGCAGGTCGAGCGTGTCGAGAATGTCGTCGAGTATGTCCATGGCGCCCTCCGGCATCGTCCCGCCTTTCGGGACGATCTGCACAATCAGCTGCGAACGGCCGCGGTGCAAGCGCCGATCCTGCCCCTCACGCGGGATTGATCGACTGACCGCGAAGTGTCAGCCCTTGCCCGCCGCCTCGCCACCCTCTGACCCATCCCCGAGCCGCGCCGCCGCCCAGCGGTTCAACAGCGCCAGACCCGCAAGTGAAAGACCAAGCGCCAGGAAGGAAAAGACCCGTGTCAGGCCGGAAAGGCCAGAGGCGTCGATGAGGAACACTTTGGCGATGGTCAGCGCAATCACCGCCATGCCAAGCCGGCGCAGCAGCGGCGACCGGCGGGCAATGGCCTGATAAAGCAGCGCCGCGCCAACGATCATCAGGGCAAGCGTGTAGCTGTAAAGCTCCGGCTGGGTGACGCCCGCAACCGAAAGGTCGTCCCCCCGCCAGAAACGGCGGATCTCCAGCGCGGCATAAAGGGCGGCAAAGGCGCTGCCCAAAGCCATGAGCCCATAGCGCATCCATGCCCTTAGATGGCCAAACCACCGCGCGGCCAGCAATAGCGTCAGCCCCGGCAAGAGATAGGCCACCAGCAAAGTGTCGAGGACAAGCGGGCCATGGACCCGCCCCTCCGGCCCGCCAAAGCTAAGATCAAATATCGGATTTGCCGGCCCCACGGCAATTGCCAGCCCTGCTGCAGCAATAAGACCCGCCACCCCGGCGATAGCCCAGCGCACCCAGCGCAGCGCGCCACCCAGCTTCAACCGGTAAAGCTGTACCAACGCCAATACCAGCCAGGGCATGGCATTGAGGCTGAAGGACCAATGGGAATAGAGCCACTGATCGGACGCGCCGTCGGTCAGCAGCCGGACGATCAGCACATTGACCAAAAGCGCGCCGTAACCGGCCGCGGCGGATTCAAGAAAGACCCGCGCGCCCGGCCGTTCCATCCCCCGCAAGGTCCAATATCCTGCCACCATTGCCACGACGGCCCCGCCATGGGCGGCCAGCGCTTCGCCCAAACTGGCCGAAAGAGTGGCCCATTCCAGCCCGGGGTCAACCACCAGCCGGTAGCTGAGCAGCATGATCCCGGCCTGAATGAACCAGCCCATTTCCGGCAGACGAAAGCGCCGGTCAAGTGCCGCGGCCACCACCACCAGGACGGAAAGGGCCAGGGTCAGCGCGCCCTTCGTGGCCAAGAGGAACAGCGCCAGCGCGATCAGCGACAGGGCCGACAGGGTCGCATAGGCGGCGCGGCGCATATCCGCCCCGTCACGCCGCGCAAACCAGAGCGCCAGCGCCACCATCACCGCCGCCAGCGCCATGACATGCAGCGCCCAACCATAGGCGCCCAAAACCGGCGCGGGCGACCAGAACAGTTCCAACAGCAGCGCTGCAAGCGGCGCCATCAGGGCCGCACCCGCCGCCCAGAAGGGGCGGAGCCAACCGGCCCGGTCGCTGACCTTTGCCGCTACCAGCGTCATCGCCAGCGCCAGCCCAAGGATCAGCGCCATGGTCATGGGGGCGGCCGTCTCTGGCAGCCGGAACTCAATCGCCTTGTTGGCGAAGTCGCGGGCCATTGGCTGCTGCTCCATCCCTTCCGTTCCAAGCCGGACAAGGAAAAGGACCGCAGGGATCAGCGTCAGATCGGACAGGGCCGGGGCACGTTCCGACCAGACGGTCAAGGCCAGCGCCAGAAGGGCAAGGCACAAAAGCGCCAGCATGCTTTCCGCCGGGTTGTCGGGAATGATCCGCCACAACAGCAGGCTGCTGACCAGCAAAGCGCCCGCCGCCAGCCCGGTGGGAAAGCGCGGCAGAAAGGCCCGGCCCCGAAAGGCCAGTTCACTCACCATCGGGCCGCCGTGATCGGGTGCTAGGCCCCGCGCCGGGATGCAAATGGCTAGAAAAGCCAGCGCCGCCAGCATCAGGAGGAACCAGCCAGTGCCGGCCGCCGTGCCGGCAAATGCCGCGAACCCGGCGCCATAGCCAAGTACCAGTGACAGGATCGATACCCAGGCCCAGCGCCGCAAAGTGTCGATCAAAAGCCCCGCCGCCGTCACCAATGTGAAGTAGCCAAAGAGCCATTGCGGCGCCTCGCTTTGCCCGCCGACAAGAAAGGGTGCCGCCGCCGCACCGATCAGCCCCACCGCTGCCAGAAACGGCCCATGCAACCAACCAAGCACCACCGCCGCCACCGCTGTTGCGACGAGCCCGGCAAAGGCCATCTCCGGCCCGATCAGCCCATAAAGTTGCCGCGCCGCGATAAAAGCGCCGAAAATCGACACAAGACCCGCCCCGGAGAAGGTCGAGGGCAGATAGGCCGTCACCTGATCCGCGCCATCGCCCCAACGGCGGCGCACCCATTCGCCCCCGCCAATCAGCAACAGGCCAAAAAGCATCGCCGATGCGACCCGCGCCTTTGGTGGCAAAAGCCCGTTCTCGATCCCGTATTGCACAAAGAAAAGGCCCGCCAGCGCCAAGGACAGGGCCGATATGGCATAGACCCAATTCTGTTTCAGCCACTCCGCCAAGGCCGAAGTGCGGGGGGCAGCGGCAGCGACCCCGGCAGGCGCCGCCGCAGCAGCCATCGCGGGCTTTGCCTCACCCGGCACTTCCACATCGGCGACCTGCGCAGCGAGGTCAGGCCCCGCATCCGCATCCGCATCGGGTGCCGTTTCGGCCGGCAGATCGACGGCAATCGCAGCCGCTGCCTGCGCCTCCTCCGCCTGATCTGCGGCAGCTGGTCCGGCCTCTGCCGTATCGCCACCAAGCCGCCCCTCTAACTGGGCAACCCTTGCCTTCAATTTAAACACGAAAATCAACAGGGCGACCAGAACCAAGGGCACCGCCTGCGGCAGGATCAAGGTTCCGACACCGACCA
>JBARVM010000431.1:0-1583 GCA_049646265.1 Paracoccaceae bacterium | reverse complement strand
GGCCGGAATGGCTGCGCGTTCGGCGCACGGCGGCGCTGTCGTTCTTGTGGGTGATCGGCAGGGTTACGGCGCCGCCATAGGCCGGTTGCGTGACCGAGATTTCGGTTTCATGCAGCACCAGCGCGCCGCCGATCGTCGCCCCCCCCAAAAGCGGCCCGTCAATCGTCACGCCGCCTGAAAGGGTCGTGTCGAAAAGGTCGGGGTCGGTGATGCGCACCTTGTTGAGCTCCGCTTGCAAGGCGCCGTCATAAGGTGGGGCCAGGGCAATTGGGCCCGAAAGGGTAACACGGCCGCCGCCGCGTATTTTCAGCCAGCCGTCCAGAACGGCCTGTCCGTTCGCCAGACTTGCCTGCACAACCCCGTCGCTGACCGCGATCCGGTCGGCAGGCGATGACAGGCCGAGGTTGCTGACCGTGACAGTGCCGCCCAGCGTGTTCAACGACAGGGGGCCGCGCAGGTTCAAATCGAAATTGACCGGGCCCTTGACTGTTCTCGGCGCCAAGAGCGGGTTGAGCAGCGCGGCCTGACTGTTGCCTGACAGGGCCAGATCGGCGCTGGCAAAGTCGGCCGCCAACGTGCCACCCAATTGCGCCTGACTTCCCCCCGGACCATTGGCCGAGGCGGTCAGGTCATAGCCCTTCGCGGTTGGTCGGACCCTTCCGGAAAGGCTGGCCGGGCCGGAAAGTTCGGGCGCGATCACGCTCAGGCTGCGCAGGTCCGCCGTGACGGCATAGCCGTCGCCATTTGGCGCGGGAGCAGCTTCGGCGGTGAGGTTGGCATTTTTCAGCGAAAGCCCCTGCAGGTGAAAATGACCTTCTTCCTGCGCTGCGGAAAGGGTAAACTCGCTGGGGCCGCGAAAGAGCGGCGCAAGTATCGCAAATCCGAAGGTCAGATCCTCTGCCTGCCCGGCAAGACGCAGGATAGCCTTGCCCGGTGGCCCGATAAACTGCGCCTTGGTGGATAGTTGCCCACCGAAACCAGCGCCAAGTGCGGCCAGATCATCGACCGATAGCGCCGCCTCGATATCCTGAAGATCGTCGGTCAGGCGACCGGTCGCTGTTGCGCGGATGCCTGGCACCGTCAGCCGAAGCTGGTCGATGTTCAGCCCCTCCCTGTCACGTCGCGCCGCGACCTCTATTTCCGACTCATGCGCCAGCAACCGGTCGAGCATTGACTGATCGACTGAAAGCCCCTGCCCCTGCGCCCGGCCCGCAAGGTCGAAGGCGCCGGACAGGGCCTGCAGCCGACCTGAAAGCTTGATCCTGGCCGCGCCGCCGAGTTTGCGGCCAGCCAGCCCCGAAAACCGCGCCATATTAGCAGCATCCAGCGTCAGGTCCCCGGAAAAGACCGGATCGAGCCCCTTGTGAGTGATGCCAAGGTCACCTGCGACGCGCAAATCGCCCGACTGCACCACAAGCTGACGCAGATCGACCGGCTGGCCGGAACGCCAGTCAACTTCGGTGCTGCCGGTCACGGCGGGGCCGAGCGCCGCGCCCAGACCGGGGTCATCCAGAACTATCCCCGCCGCGTCAAAACGCATGGTGCCGCTGATTTGGGTAAAGGGGGCGCTGTTCGCTGCGTCG
>JBARVM010000430.1:0-4235 GCA_049646265.1 Paracoccaceae bacterium | reverse complement strand
GGTACCGGTTGAATGGCCGGTATTACCCATATCACCGATCCGGTCGCCACGCGAGACATTTTGGCCGACGGTCACATGAACGCCGGACATATGGCCGTAACGGGTGGTCAGGCCGTAAGGGTGGCGTATCTCGACCATCTGACCATAGCCGGAATGCCATCCGGCCTTGACCACCACACCATCCGCCGTCGCATAGACCGGAGAGCCAAAGGCACCGGCCAGATCGATCCCCTCATGCATCCGCCCCCAGCGCCTGCCGAAACCGGAGGTGAAGCGGAAGGCGGAGCGCAGCGGCATGGAAAGCGGGGTCTTTTCGGCAGCGATCCGATAAAGGTTCAGCCGGTCGAGCCCTTCGAAGATTTTCTGGGCGCGCTCATAATCGGCGGCGGCGCGGTCCGGGTCGTCACCGGGCAGCACGGCGGGAAGGAAGGCGCCCAAGGGGCCGCCCTGACCGGAATAGCCCCGGCGCACTTCCTCGATCAGGTTATGCGGGTCGATCCCGACAGAGGAGAAGACCTGATCAAGCGGTTCCAGCGAGATGGTGACAGCATCTTCCAACTGGGAAAAGATCTCATCATGCCGTTCTTCCAGCAGCTTCATCTCGAAGGCGATATCGTCGACAGAGTCCTTTGCCTCTTCCGCCTCGACCTTCAGCGTGTCGCGTTCGGCGGCGGTAGAGTTCAGGGCGCTGGTCAGAAAGGCGAGCGTGCTGGTGGTTTCGCCAAGCTGGGCGATGGTACTGTTGGCGCTGCTGTCGGGGTTCGTCGCGGCCAATGCTTGCCGCGCCTCGTCCCGCGCCTCGATCGCCGATTTCAGCGAGGCCTGAATAAGGCCGATGCCGGTTTCCAGCTCGCGCCGCCGCTCTTCGGAGGCCAGCAGCGCCGATTGCATGGCCGAGACCTGTTCAAGGGCGATGGAAAAACGGTCCTGGGCGGCAGCGGCCTCTGCGGCGCGCTGATCGCGTTCCTTCGACATCGCTTCCAGCCGGCCTTCAAAGCCGATGTAGGACAGGCGCGCCTGTTCGCGCGCACTGCCCGATCCAATCGAGTCGATCAACAAGACGGCAGAAGCGACAAGCGTCCAAGCAAAGACCAGCGCGCCGGTGGACAGGATAAAGGCCTGAGTGATGCTACTGAGCCGGACAAAGCGCGTGCCATTGTCCGATTTCAGAAAAAGCCGCTGTTCCGGCAGGTGCCGTTCCAGCCAAACTCTTGCGCTGTGAAGTCTGGTTCTGATCACTGAATGCCCCCGTGGCAGCGGTCGCAAATGCTTTGGCCACCCCTCCAAAAGGCGTAGCCAGACCGGGTTAACAATGCACCCGGCCTATCGCAACTGAAAATTCGGAAATGAGGCTGCTGGCTGCTGCATGGGCGCCAACCCGCCGACTGGGCCGGGGCGTCGGTACTCAGCGGCTCGTCGGCTCGGGTCTTCCGCCCGCCAACGGCCAGTAGAAATCCGGCGGCAGGCCTGCGTCGGCGCGCTTTTCCTCGTTGAAGGGTGGTTTCAGCGCGCCGTGGAAATAGTGGCGCACCAGCCGGTGAAACTCCTCCTTCGGGTCCAGCCCTTCGCGCCCGCAAAGCCAGTTGAACCATTTGGAACCATAGGCGACGTGGCTGACCTCTTCGGCATAGATCACCTCCATCGCGGCGACGGCGTTGGTCTGTCCGGCTTTGCGAAAAATCTCGATCATGCCCGGGGTCACATCAAGACCGCGCGCCTCCAGCACCATCGGCACCACGGCAAGGCGGCCGCGCAGATCATCCACCGTATCCTCGGCCGCCCGCCACATGCCCGCATGGGCCGGAAGGGCACCGTAATGGCTGCCCATTTCCTCAAGGCAGTCGCACATCAGGTTGAAATGTTTTGATTCTTCGTCTGACGCCCTTACCCAGTCATCGTAAAAACCCATGGGCATCGGATGGGCGGTAAATCGGGCGATAATGTCCCAATGAAGATCGACAGCATTCAGTTCGATATGGGCGACAGCATGCAAAAGCGCCATGCGCCCCACTTCTGTCCCCGGGCGGCGGCGCGGCACATCCTTTGGCGCCAATAGTTCCGGCCGATCTGGTCGGGCGGGGCGCAGGGGCGGGGTAGCATGGCCTATGGCGGGGTTTTCGCCTGCGGCGCGGGCGGCCAACCAACGGGCGGCATGGGCGCGGCTGATCGCGGTTTTTTGGCGCCCGTCAGCTGTTTGCAGCACCTCGAGCGCGCATTCGGCGAGGCTTTGCCCTGTCATAGGGAACGGGCCGCTGCCAGAACCTCTGCCGCGTGTCCTGCGACCTTGACCTTGGGCCAGTGGCGCGCAATTCGACCTTCCCCATCGATCAGAAAGGTTGCCCGCTCTATCCCGAGATATTTGCGGCCATACATGCTCTTTTCCACCCAGACGCCATAGGCTTCGCAAACCGCGCCGTCGGTGTCCGACAGAAGGGCGATACCCAGCCCGTGTTTCTGGCAGAACTTCTCATGCGCGCTGACCGAATCCTTGGAAATGCCCATGACCACCGTGTCGGCCGCGGCAAAGTCGCCCGCCAGACGGGTAAAATCGATTGCCTCTGTCGTGCAGCCGGGCGTGTCATCCTTTGGGTAGAAGTAAAGAACCACCTTTTGCGGGCGCAAAGCCGACAGGCTGACAAGGGCGCCACCATCGCGGGGCAGGGTAAAATCGGGGGCCAGCTTGGCGGGTTCGGTCATTTGCTATTCCTTTGCGCTGCAATCAGTCTTACCGTTTTATTCTGGCCAAAGGAAAGATAAAGGGTCGGTAGAACAGGTCGCCCGCAAAGGGCGCGGGCAGGAACGACCAAAGGGCAAAGATGGGCTGGCGCGAACGTCGAAAGACCAGAAAGGCTGATGCCGGTGATCCGGCCAGACCGGTCAAGCTGCGCCTGCGCGAGGGGCGGGTCGGGCCATGGCTAGGGTTGGGTCTGGCCATCTTTGCGGTACTTCTGGTGCTGGTCGGACTTGGCCTTTCGGGGCGGGCGATCCCCTTGCCGGGGTTCGTGGTGCAGACTGTGGAGGATCGGGTCAACGGCGCGCTTGGCGGACAGGCGCGGTTGCGCATCGGTCGCGGTGACATAGTTGTTGGCACAAACTTTACCCCGCAGATCAGCCTGTCGGCTATCAGCCTTATCGCGGCCAACGGTCAAAGGGTGGCCTTTCTGACCAAGGCAAGGGCCGCCTTTGACCCGCAGGCCTTGCTGAACCTGCGCGCTGAACCTTCCTCCTTCGTCATTGATGGTGCGGGGATTGCGCTGCGCCGCCAGGATGACGGCACTTTCGATGTCGCCCCTTCAGCGCCGGATTTCAGCGGACAGGCGCTTGACCCGGCAGAGGCTCTGGATGCGCTCGACGCCTTCTTTGCCGGGCCGGGGATGAGCGGGTTGCGGACGGTGACAATCGAGAATCTCGACATTCTTTTCGATGACAAGCGGGCCGAGCAGATCTGGCATATTTCCGACGGGCGCCTTTCCATCACCCAGGAACCGGCGGAAATTGTGACCGAACTCGCCTTTGACCTCAGCGGTCGGGCGTCGGTTGGCAGCAATATGAACCGGCCCGACGCGCCGGTGACGGGGGCGCGGGCCACGGCGAACCTGTCGATGCGCACGAAAAAGCAGGGGTCGGCCGCGCGGATCAGCGCGGATCTGAGCAATATTTCCGCCCGCGATCTTGCGGCGCAGATTCCGGCACTGGCCTGGCTTGGCGCGCTTGATGCATCCCTGTCGGGCAAGATTGATACCGGTTTTGAGGTTGACGGCGCCTTGCGTCCGCTGTCAGTGCAGTTGGAGATTGGTAAGGGCGCGCTACAGCCGACCGAGGCCGTCAGGCCGATTGCCTTTAATCGGGCCGGCCTTTCGCTGATCTATGACCCCGCGCGGCTGAGCCTGGAGATGACCGATCTTTCGGTGGACAGCCCGTCCTTGCGCGCAACGGCGCATGGGCAGGCCTGGCTGAAGGATCTGAAGGAGGGGGTACCAAGCGCAGTCGTGGCGCAGGTGCAGCTGACCGATTTTCGGGCCAATCCGGAGGGCGTCTTTGAACAGGCCGTCTCTATCGGACAGGGGGCGCTGGACCTGAAATTGACGCTCGACCCGTTCAAACTGACGATAGGTCAGATGGTTCTGGTCGATCAGGGGCAAAAGATCATTTCATCTGGTGTGGTTTCGGCGGAAAAAACTGCCTGGTCGGCGGCTTTTGATGTGTCGATCGATGCGATTTCCTCTGAACGGCTT
>JBARVM010000429.1:0-3928 GCA_049646265.1 Paracoccaceae bacterium | reverse complement strand
CCAGGTATAGTTCCACAGCCCGCCCCAGTTATCCTGTTTCTCGAAACACACGACTTCCGGTATTGCCTCGCCTTTCTTGGCGGCCGACTGGAACGCCCTCAACTGAGCAAGCCCAGATGGGCCAGCGCCGATCACTGCAACTCTTTTGGCCATTGATATTCCTTCCTGCGATTTCGTCCGTTTTGTTTTGTCAGACGCTAACGCCAGCCTTCGCTTTGTGTCAATGAATCATCCATCACAGTAAAAAAATTTTACCTGAAACACTGGTTTTCCGGGCGCTGCAATCCCGCGATACGGTAAGGCGGATACGAAGAATGCAGAACATCTTACGACAGACAAAGCGTTTTTTCGCCCCTACTGCAGGGCGGGGCGGTTCGTGTGTTGGTGGTGGGGCTGGTTTGCCTGAGTGGAAAGGCGCTTGGGGCGGGGTGGGGACAATCCAACACCGCGCGGCGCGAAATCAGCAAAATGGGGAGGAATGGCGGACCCGGAGCGATTCGAACGCCCGACCCTCAGATTCGTAGTCTGATGCTCTATCCAGCTGAGCTACGGGTCCGTCGAGGGGGCATTTAGCCGCCCCGCCGCGCCAATGCAAGGGTGAAAACCGAAGAGGCGGCTATTCGGCTGGCGGATTTATCGCGACCCGCTGGCGCAGTACGCCAGAGGCTTTGTCGAAGATCAGAAATTCGTTCTGATCCGTCACAACACCGTACCAGTCAGACCCGATCGTGACTGCAAGGGCGCCCGCGCCATCTGGTAGGGTTATGCCGTCGGGCAGGGCGGGCGGTAGGGCCACCTCTTGCTGTGCGGGAACCGGCAGACGGATGACAAAGAGCGCGATGATCGTTATGAGGCCCACAATCATCGTGGCGGTCAGTGCTGTCACCAACCGTTTCAGGAATTTCAGATCGGGGGGCAGGTCGCCACCCTCTGGCCCCGCAGGAGGCATAATGTCGGACATCGAGGGCCCTTTCGTTCAGGTCGTCATCGGGGAAAACCCGCCTGATCGGCTTGATAAGGCACTGGCGCGCTTTGTACCAGAAGAAGCAGCCCTGTCCCGGTCGCGTCTGGCGCGGCTGATTGCCGAGGGGGGGGTGCGGCAGGACGGGCAGCCTGTCACTGATGTCAAGGCGCGGGTCAGCGAAGGCGACATTTTCGACATCGCCGTGGGCCAGGCCGAAGAGATCGACACGCTGCCCGAAGATATTCCCCTGTCGGTCTTGTGGGAGGACGAGGAGCTGATCGTCATCGACAAGCCGGTGGGGATGGTGGTGCATCCCGCGCCGGGGTCCTATTCCGGCACTCTGGTCAATGCGCTTTTGCATCATTGCGCCGACAGCCTGTCGGGCGTTGGCGGGGCGCGGCGGCCCGGTATCGTGCACCGGATCGACAAGGATACATCCGGTCTTCTGGTGGTGGCCAAGACCGACCGTGCCCATCACGGTCTGGCCAGTCAGTTTGAAAAGCACACGGTAAACCGCCGCTATCTCGCGCTGTTGCATGGGGTGCCCGATGCGAATGACCCGCGTCTGCATGGGATCAGCGGTACCAGTTTCGAGGCGGGCGGCATTTTGAAGATCACCACACAGCTTGCCCGCCACAAGACCGATCGCCAGCGCCAGGCCGTCCTGTTTCACGGTGGGCGCCATGCGGTGACCCGCGCGCGGGTGTTGGAGCGGTTTGGCACCCCGGCGGCGGCAAGTCTGGTGGAATGCTGGCTGGAAACCGGCCGCACCCACCAGATCCGTGTGCATATGGCCCATGCCGGTCACGGGCTTATCGGCGATCAGACCTATGGCGGGCGGCGAAAGCTGCCGGCCAGTCAGGTTGGCGCCGCCGCTGCCGAGGCGGCCCGCCGCTTTCCCCGTCAGGCGCTCCATGCCGCGACCTTGGGGTTTCTGCATCCGGTCAGCGGGCAGGAACTGAGCTTTGAAAGCCCGCTGCCGGCGGATATCGACGGGTTGCTGACACTGTTGCGTGGGGCGGCACCCGACCGCTAGGGGCAGGTGGCCTTCGCGCTCACACTGCAGCACGCTGACAATTCTGTGAATGGTTGACACAAAGCTTTTCCGGGGCAGGCAAATGCTTACCTCTTCGTTACTTTTGCATGACATCTTGCGCGCGATTGGCCGCGCAAGATGTTATCAAGGGTCTTGCAGCGGCAAGCATCCGTGACTAAATTTTGCGGTCCTTGCTGAAGAAAGGTTAGAGAATGGCCACGCCTTACGCAAATCTTCCTGCCCCCAGTCCCGAACAGGGGCTGAACCGCTACCTGCAGGAGATTCGCAAATTTCCGATGCTTGAGCCGGAAGAGGAATATATGCTGGCCAAACGCTGGGCCGATCATCAGGACAGTGGCGCGGCGCACCGGCTTGTCACCTCGCATCTGCGTCTGGCCGCCAAGATCGCGATGGGCTATCGCGGTTACGGCCTGCCGCAGGCCGAAGTGATTTCAGAGGCGAATGTCGGCCTGATGCAGGCGGTCAAGCGCTTTGATCCGGAAAAGGGCTTTCGTCTGGCCACCTATGCAATGTGGTGGATTCGCGCCAGCATTCAGGAATATGTGTTGCGGTCCTGGTCGATGGTGAAACTTGGCACCACCTCGGCGCAGAAGAAGCTGTTTTTCAACCTGCGCAAGGCAAAGTCGCGGATCGGCGCGTTGGAGGAGGGGGATCTTCTGCCCGAAAATGTCGCGCGCATCGCCCATGATCTGAATGTCAGCGAAAGCGAAGTGGTCGATATGAACCGTCGCCTCTCGGGTGGCGATGCCTCGTTGAATATCACGGTCGGCATGGACGGCGAAGGTGGCAGCCAGTGGCAGGACTGGTTGGAGGATGAGGATGCCGATCAGGCCGCCGACTATGCCGATAATCAGGAACTTGCCGCGCGCCGCGCCCTGTTGACCAAGGCGATGGACAAGTTGAACGACCGCGAAAAGCAGATACTGGTCGCCCGGCGGCTGGAGGATGAGCCCCAGACGCTCGAAGCACTGTCCGAGGAATTCGGCGTCAGCCGCGAAAGGATCCGCCAGATCGAGGTTCGGGCCTTTGAAAAGCTGCAGGCACGCATGCGCGAATTGGCCGGCGAAAAAGGCATGCTCGAAGAGGCTTGAGCCTTCGCATTGCAATGGGGCCCCGAGGCGGCTAGGAACGCGCACAGCTTTCAAAGAGGTGCGAAGTATGACGTTGCTCGATTCTTTCTTGCCACCGATGCACCCCGAAGGCCGGAAGTTCGTCACGATCTTTGCGGCCTTTGCCATTGGTCTTTTCTTCGTGTGGGTTCCTTTGGGATGGATCGGCGTTGGCCTGACCGTCTGGTGCTATTATTTCTTTCGCGATCCGGTGCGCTCGGTCCCCCTGCAGCCCGGCCTTCTTGTCAGCCCCGCCGATGGCGTGGTGTCGCTGATCGGCCCCGCCGTCCCGCCAGAGGGGTTGGAGATGCCGGCAGAGCCGCTCTTGCGCATCTCGGTCTTCATGTCGGTCTTTAACTGCCATGTGAACCGCGCAGTGATCGAAGGTACGGTCGGCGCTGTGGCCTACCGGCCTGGCAAGTTCGTCAATGCCGCACTCGACAAGGCCAGCGAGGATAATGAGCGCAACGCCATTCGCATTGACACGGCAGAGGGGCAGAAAATCGCCGTTGTGCAGATTGCGGGGCTTGTGGCGCGGCGGATCGTCTGTTTCGTGCGGCCCGGCGCCTTTTTGCGGACGGGCGAGCGGTTCGGCCTGATCCGTTTCGGCTCCCGCCTCGATATCTATCTGCCCGCTGGGGTGGAGCCGATGGTGACGCTGGGCCAGACCATGGTCGCGGGCGAAACCGTACTGGCCGATCTGCGTGCAAGCGGTGCGGCCATGACAAGCCGCCGGGACTAAGCCGCATGGTTCGCCGACCGATCCGCCGTTCGAAGAACCGTGAAGTAGCCCTGATC
>JBARVM010000428.1:0-3437 GCA_049646265.1 Paracoccaceae bacterium | reverse complement strand
AGAAATGTTATCGGACGCGCCCTTGGGCCGGTCGCATCGTGCCGCCGTGGGAAAATCCAAACTGGCAGAGGCCATTGACCTTACCCGCGAGGTACTGGGCGTTCCGGCCAACTACCGTATCGGCATCGTGCCCGCTTCCGATACCGGGGCCGTCGAGATGGCGCTCTGGTCGCTTCTCGGTGCGCGACCGGTGGAAATGCTGGCCTGGGAAAGCTTTGGCGAGGGCTGGGTTACGGATGTCGTAAAACAGCTGAAGCTCGACGCGGTGGTGAAAAAGGCGCCTTACGGCGAGATCGTCGATTTCAAGACAGTCGACTTTGACCACGATGTGGTCTTCACTTGGAACGGCACGACCAGTGGTGTGCGGCTGCCGAATGGCGATGCGATCCCGGCGGGCCGTCAGGGCCTGACGATCTGTGATGCGACCAGCGCAGCTTTTGCTATGGACCTGCCGTTCGAGAAACTCGATGTGGTGACATTCAGCTGGCAGAAAGTGCTGGGCGGCGAAGGCGCGCATGGCGTGCTGATCCTGAGCCCGCGCGCTGTGGAACGATTGGAAAGCTACACCCCCGCCTGGCCGCTGCCGAAGATCTTCCGCCTGACCAAGGGTGGCAAGCTGATCGAGGGGATATTCAAGGGCGAGACGATCAACACGCCCTCGATGCTCTGTGTCGAGGATTACCTTGTGGCCCTGAAATGGGCGAAGTTGATCGGCGGCCGCAAGGGGTTGATCGCGCGGGCTGATGCCAATGCGAAAGCGGTGCGCGACTTCATCGCGGACAAGGGTTGGATCGCCGATCTGGCGGTGGACCCGGCGACGGGTTCGACCACCTCTGTCTGCCTGAAGTTCACCGATCCCCGCATCGCGGATGGCGCGGCTTTCGCCAAGGCGGTTGCGAAACGGCTGGAGGCCGAGGGCGTCGCGCTTGATGCCGGTGCCTATCGCGACGCGCCTTCGGGCCTGCGCATCTGGTGCGGTTCGACGGTGGAAACCACTGACGTTCAGGCGCTCATGCCCTGGATCGAATGGGCTTTCCACAGCGAAATCGAAACCCTGCTGGCAGCGGTCTGAACCCGCCCGCTATTTCCTGATATTTCATTCAAGGAGCCTGATAATGGCACCCAAAGTACTCGTATCCGACAAGCTCAGTGAAACCGCCGTCCAGATCTTCCGCGACCGGGGGGTGGAGGTCGATTATCTGCCGGATCTTGGCAAGGACAAGGAAGCCCTTCTTGCTGCCATTGACCAGTATGACGGGCTGGCGATCCGGTCCGCCACCAAGGTGACCGAGAAGTTGCTGGCTGCGGCCACGCGGCTCAAAGTCATCGGTCGCGCCGGGATCGGTGTCGACAATGTCGATATCCCCGCCGCCTCGAAGAAGGGCGTGATCGTGATGAACACGCCCTTTGGCAATTCGATCACCACCGCCGAACACGCCATTGCGATGATGTTCGCAGTGGCGCGGCAACTGCCAGAAGCCAGCACCTCTACCCATGATGGGAAATGGGAAAAGAACCGCTTCATGGGGGTAGAACTTTTCAACAAGACCCTAGGCGTAATCGGCGCGGGTAATATCGGCAGCATTGTCTGCGACCGTGCCTTGGGCCTTCACATGAAAGTCGTGGCCTATGACCCGTTCCTGAGCGAGGAGCGCGCCAAGACGATGGGCGTGACCAAGGTGGAGCTGGACGAGCTTTTGGCACGCGCCGATTTCATCACGCTGCATGTGCCCTTGACTGAAAAGACTCGCAATGTCCTGTCGGCGGAGAATATCGCCAAAACAAAGAAGGGCGTGCGGATCATCAACTGCGCGCGCGGCGGTCTGGTTGATGAGGTGGCGCTGGCTGCGGCGCTGAAAGCGGGCCATGTCGCCGGTGCTGCGTTTGACGTGTTCGAGGTGGAGCCCGCGACCGAAAGTCCGCTGTTCCATCTGCCAAATGTCGTCGTCACCCCGCATCTTGGTGCGGCAACAAGCGAAGCGCAGGAAAATGTGGCGCTGCAGGTTGCCGAACAGATGGCCGATTACCTCTTGACCGGCGCTGTGCAAAACGCGCTGAACATGCCCTCTGTCACCGCCGAAGAGGCCGCCGTCATGCGCCCATGGCTGAAGCTCGCGCAACATCTTGGTGCCTTTTCTGGTCAGATGACCGCCGAGCCGATCAAGGCGATCAATCTGCTTTATGACGGTTCGGTCAGCCAGATGAATCTGGAGGCGCTGAACTGCGCGGCGATCGCGGGTATCATGAAAGCGACGAACCCCGATGTGAACATGGTCTCTGCCCCGGTGGTGGCGCGGGAACGCGGTATCAAGATCGCCACAACGCGTCAGGAAAAGGTCGGTATTTTTGATGGTTACATGAAATTGACCGTCGTCACCGACCGGCGCGAACGGTCAATAGCCGGGACGGTCTTCAGCGATGGCAAGCCGCGTTTCATCCAGATCAAGGGCATCAATATCGATGCAGAGATTGGCGCCCATATGCTTTACACCACCAACGAGGATGTACCGGGCATTATAGGAACGTTAGGCACCACCTTGGGTGACAGCGACGTGAATATCGCCAACTTCACGCTGGGCCGTACCGGCGTCGGTTCCGATGCGATTGCTGTCCTCTACCTCGATGAGCCGATCCCTGCCGCGGTCGTGGCCAAGTTGGAAGCCAGCGGCAAGTTCCAGCAGGTCCGGCCCCTGACGTTCGAGGTGGACTGACAGGCCCACCCGAAAAAGCGACCCCGTCCTGTCGCTATCAGCGTAGCGATGGGGCGGGCTGCCAACCATCCTGTGCGGGCAAGAACCTGACAGGATTCAAAGATGAGCGTGGACCGGCAGACCGCGTTACTGGCCGCAATCGCCAAAGTCTATCTGGCAGAGGGGCGCCCGGCGGCAAGCAGAGGCGCCCTTGCGCTCCTCGATGCCCCGGTGCCACCTTTCGCGCCGCAGGTGCCGGGAACGATGGATGCGCCGATCCGGGCGCTATTGGCCGCCTCCACCCATCCGGCGGCGGCGGCGATACTGGCCGCGCAGGATCTTTTGCCCTGGGCTGGAAACCGGATTGCCGAGACCCATGACAACCCCGCCGCCGGGATTTCGGACTATGCCGAAATCGCCTCCCCCTCCGGGCCGATCGTCTTGTCTGACTATCGGTTTGGCATCTTCTATCAGCAGCCGGACAGCTACTACGCTCTTCACAATCACGACGCGGATGAAACCTATGTGATCGTCGCGGGTGGCGCCTTTTGGACGGCGGGCGATGACCAGCGCGCGCGGGTGGTCGGCGACTATATCCACCATCCAAGCCTGATGCCGCATGCTTTTCGTACTGGCGAAGCGGGGATGGTAGCGCTTTGGCTGTGGAGCGGGGACGTGAACATCCACTCCTACGCCTTTCTGCCGGATGCAGAAGCCGCAGCGCGTTGAAGGGCGATTGCATTGCGG
>JBARVM010000427.1:0-5749 GCA_049646265.1 Paracoccaceae bacterium | reverse complement strand
CCTTCGAACCCTTTACCATTCTGGGTATCGAGGGCACCTGTCTTGATGCCCATTATCCGCGCCCGGTGTCGGGGTGCGCGGCCGAAGTCAGTCAGCGGATTGCCGAGGCGGTCTTTGCTGCACTGGTCAAGGCCTTGCCAGACCGGGTGACCGCAGCACCGGCCGGTACCTCGGGCAATTTCGGCCTTGGCGGTCATGATCCCGAAAAGGGCCGCGACTATGTGATGTATCAGATTTCGGGCGGCGGCTACGGCGGCAATGTCGATCATGACGGGCTGTCGAACGGTTGTTCGACCATTGGTATTTCCAAGGCCCCACCCGTCGAGATCATGGAACAAAATTACCCGGTGCTATACCGTCGCTATGCCCTGCATGAAGGGTCTGGAGGGGCGGGGCGCCATCGCGGCGGCTTTGGGCTGGATTACGAGATAGAGCTTTTGCGGGGTGGCGCGCGGGCAAGTTTCGTGATGGATCACGGTCGCGTCGGACCGCAGGGGGCGCTGGGCGGTGCAGACGGTGCGGTCAATTGTGTCGAGATCATCCGTGTCACAGGTGAAACTATCGTGCCAGAACATTTCTCCAAGGCGCAGGACATTCCCCTTGTGCCCGGCGACCGGGTTCGGGTGCGCACGCCAGGCGGGGGTGGCTACGGCGATCCGGCAGAGCGGGATCCGAACCTGATCGCCGAGGATGTTCGGCTAGGGCGGTACACCGCCGCCGAGGCCAAGGTGCTTTTTGGGGGGCGGCCAAAGGCGTGATCGGCGGCCAAGCGCGCGATGGCTGCTTTGTCAGCGTCGGTTTTCCGCTGGGTCTACTTGATGGCGCGCTGGGGTTGGGTTGATAGTGAAACTGCCGGGCACGTCGGCTGAACAGATACTCTGGTAGTCTCGACGGCACGTTTTAGCATGGGAGAATGTTGATGCAGCTTGATCTTATTGTCCGGGGCGGCACCCTGCCTGACGGTCGTGTGGCCGATATTGCGATCCGGGGTGACAGGATTGTCGAGGTTGGCAAGGTGACAGGCGCGGCGGCAGAGGTGATCGAGGCAGCTGGCGATTTGGTCAGCCCGCCCTTTGTCGATCCGCATTTCCATCTGGACGCGACGCTTTCTTACGGGACGCCGCGGGTCAATAAATCGGGCACCTTGCTGGAAGGGATCGCCCTTTGGGGCGAGCTGCGCGAAATAGCCACGGTCGACGAGATGGTCGAACGGGCGCTTGGGTATTGCGACTGGGCTGCCTCCATGGGGCTCTTGGCGATACGCAGCCATGTGGACACGACGCCCGACCATTTGCGCACGGTAGAAGCGATGCTGGAGGTCAGGCGCCAGGTAGCCCCCTATCTGGATCTGCAACTTGTGGCCTTTCCACAAGACGGTCTCTACCGCACGAAGACCGGGCGCGAAAACCTGATCCGCGCGCTTGACATGGGGGTGGATGTGGTAGGCGGCATCCCGCATTTCGAGCGCACGATGGAGGATGGCGCGGCATCGGTCCGCGATCTGGCGCGGATCGCTGCGGAACGGGGCTTGATGTTGGATCTGCACTGCGACGAAACCGATGACCCACTTAGCCGTCATGTCGAAACGCTGGCAGCCGAGGTGACGCGTCATGGTCTGGGCGGGCGGGCGGCCGGCAGCCATTTGACCTCGATGCATTCGATGGACAATTACTATGTCTCGAAACTGCTGCCGCTTATCGCCGAAAGCGGCATGACGGCAATTTCCAACCCGTTGATCAATATCACCCTGCAGGGGCGCCATGACTCATTTCCGAAGCGGCGCGGGCTGACACGGGTGAAAGAGCTGCAAAGCTACGGTATCGACGTGGGTTGGGGTCAGGATTGCGTTCTTGATCCCTGGTATGCACTGGGAACGGCCGACATGCTGGACGTGGCTTTCATGGGGCTGCATGTGGCGCAGATGACCCACCCGGACGAAATGGCGCGCTGCTTTTCCATGGTCACCGACATCAATGCGCGGATCGTCGGGTTGCAGGGTTACGGGTTGAAGGTGGGTGACGTCGCCTCGCTGGTCGTGCTTGATGCGGCCAATCCGACAGAGGCGGTGCGGCTCAGGGCTGAACGGCTGGCAGTGGTGTCGAAGGGCAAGGTCATCGCCCGGCGTCAGCGCAATGATGCGCGGCTGTCACTGCCGGGGGGGCGCCCGGACAGCCTGCGCCGCCGTCATTCCGCCGGTTAGCTCTGGCGGAGGTGTTTGGCGGTGGCCTGCAGGCCATTGGTCAGGTCATAGACAGGACGATAGCCAAGCCGCTTTTGCGCAAGGGTTGCCGGACAACTGCCCGCGGCACAGAAAAGTGCGAAAAGATGCGCGTCCGGGCGCAGATCTTTAGGGCCTTTCAGCCGTCTTGCGCGGCGCAGCAGCGCCTCGAACCGGTCATGGCCGATAGCCCTGCGTCCGGCGGCACTGATCCGCGCCGCCAACGATGGGCCGCTGTCTATAGGCGGAGGGGCCGGTTCGGTCGGCGGGGCCAGATCTGCCGCGGGCAAAAGCGCGATGCTGCCGCGACCGAGGATAACGCGATAGCCGTCGATAAGTTCGGACCAGCGAAAGGGCTGGGGCCCGTTGATCAGGAACCGTTCCTGCCCAAGGTCTGGCAGGCAGGCGGCGCGTAAAAGCGCCTGTACCAGATCATCAACAAAAACCCCCTGACAGAGCCCCTCTGGCACTGGCAGGAAGATGCGGCCACCCTGGCGCAAAACCTCGGCAAAGCCGTCGGTCCAAAGCGCCGAACCCGGACCCCAGACGATGGTTGGCTGCAGGATTGCGGCTGGAAAGTGTGCCGCCATCAGCCGCTCTTCCATCTGGCGCTTGGCGGCGGCATAGGGGCCGACCGGCCCTTTCATGGCGGATCTTTCGTCAAGCTGGCCATGCGGCCAGTCGTCATAGACGACGGCGGAACTTGTGTGGATGAGCCGCGGGGCAGTGCCCGGCCCGGCCGCTGCCGCCGTCAGCGCTGCCAGCAATCCGTCGAAGGCGGCAAGATTGGTCGCCGCCGATGCGCGCACATCATAGGCCAGATTGAAAACCACCTCTTGACCTGCAACAGCGGCGGACAGGCACGCCCGGTTGCCGAGCTCGCCGCGCAGAACCCGAACCCCCTGCAGCAGACCAGAAGGGCGCGAACGCGCCAGCAGCGTCACCTCTGCCCCGGCGGCGATGAGCGCGGGAAGCAGGCGCCGACCGACAAAGCCGGTGCCGCCGATTACCAATGCCTTTGTGCCTCGCAGGTCTGGGGCGAAGGCGGCGCTGGTGCTGAGCGGTGCGGCGTCGGGCATTGGTCCTTCAGATCCGGCCGAAATCATCCTCTATCCGATGAATATCGTCCTCTTGCAGATAGGTGCCTGTCTGCACCTCTATTATCTCTATCGGGTCAATGCCGGGGTTGGCCAGCCTGTGTTCGGCCCCGATGGGAATATAGGTGCTTTGGTTTTCGCAGAGCAAGCTTGTCGTGCCGCCGATGGTCACCTGCGCCTGCCCGCGCACGATCACCCAATGTTCGGCGCGGTGCTGGTGCGTCTGCAGCGACAGCTGCGCACCGGGTCGCACCATCAGCCGCTTGACCCGAAAAAGCGGACCTTCGTCAACGATCTGATACCAGCCCCAGGGGCGCAGGACACGGCGGTGTTCGGTTGCGGCGGGGCGGTTGGCGGCGCTGAGGTGATCGACCAACCCCTTGACCGCCTGGCTTTCCGCGCGCCGGGTGACCAGCACGGCGTCAGCGGTCTCCACAATCACCAGATCCTCGACACCGAGCGTGCAAACGGTGCGGCTTTCGGCGCGGATCAGGCTGTTCTTTGTACCCAACCCCACGACGTCGCCGCAAAGCGCGTTGCCCTGATCATCCTTTTCGCTGGCCTGCCAAAGCGCGTTCCAGTCACCGATATCGGCCCAGCTAAAATCGGCGGCGACCACATGCAGCTTGTCGCAGCCTTCCAGAAAGCCATGGTCAAATGATACTGCCTCAACCTCCGCCATCTGATCGCCAAGAACAGCCATGCCAAGATCGGTGCGCATCGCGGCCACCGATTGTTCCAGATGTGCAAGATATTCCGGCGCGCCTGCGCCAAAGGCATCGCAAAGCCATCCAGGCCGGAAACAGAAGACACCGGCATTCCACAGGCATCCAGCCGCGATCAGTGCCAGAGCTTGATCGGCATCGGGCTTTTCGACAAACTCTGCCACGCGGTAATGGCCCGAGGACACAAGCGCGCCGGGGCGGATATAGCCATAGCCGGTCACAGGGCCAGTGGGGGTAACGCCAACCAGCGCCAGCCCGCCATCCGCTGCCGCCGCAGCAGCTGCCCGCAGGGCGCGGCGAAAGGCGCCGGCATCGGTGATCAGATGGTCCGAGGGGATGACGGCCAGCATCATGTCAGGGTCTTCCTGCCGGGCGATCAGGGCGGCCAGCAGCACCGCTGGCAAAGTATCGCGCCGGGCGGGTTCCAGAACAAGTCGCGCTTCCGGCAGGGTCGCCTCTATCTGCTCGCGCAGGGTGAAGCGCACGGCATGGGCGCCAATGACCATCGGCGTGGCAAAACCCGGCTGATTGCCAACCCGCAGCAGGGTTTCCTGCAGCAATGTCATCTCGCTGGTCAGCGGCAGCAATTGTTTGGCCAACCCGGCCCGCGAAATCGGCCAAAGCCGGGCGCCACAACCGCCCGAAAGGATGACCGGCCGGATGGTTCGACCTTTGTCTTGCACGTTGGTCCCTTCTGCGCTGCGCCCGGCCGTCTGGCGGATCAAGCCTGCGCCTGATAGTGCTTACCCCGTTTCAAAAGCCCGGCGCAAATTCTTTGCTGGACCGTGCCGCTTTCCAGTTTGTGCGGGCCAGAGATTTTGACAGCGCCGCACAAATGGTTGAAACATTTTGGAAAGATATCGCATAGGATGTATTGGGTCGCAATATGGCGTCGGAAAAGAAAGAGCAGCCGGTCTTTGGCACCAGCGGCCTGCGGGGCCTTGCTGCGGCGCTGACCGACACGGTTTGCGGGCGCCATGTGCAGGCTTTCCTGTTGCTGCAAGAGCCTGCGCCTGCGGGCCTTCTGATCGGGCGCGACCTGCGCGCCTCCTCGCCGCGTATCGCAGCGGCAGTGACCCGGGCCGCCCTCTCCATTGGGGTGAGGGTCTGGGACTGCGGCCCCTTGCCGACACCGGCCCTGGCGCTGGCTGCGGCGGAAAGCGGCCTGCCCGCAGTCATGATCACCGGCAGCCATATTCCTGCAGAGCGCAACGGGCTGAAATTCCTGACCGCCGCCGGTGATATCGGCAAGAAGGAGGAAGCGAGGATCGCGCATCTGGCGGCGGAGTTGCCTGACACGGCGGCCGTAAGCGGGGCGACGGGGCTAGAGCGCGATGTCGTCGCGCCCTACCGCGACCGGTTGGTACGGTTTTTCGGTGCAGGGGCGCTGAAGGGCTGCCGGATCGGCATCTTTCAACATAGTTCGGTCGCGCGGGATCTCTTGGTAGATCTGGTGTCTGCGCTCGGGGCAGAGGCCGATCCTTTTGGCCGGACGGATCAGTTCCTGCCGCTGGATACGGAGGCGGTCGAGGATACGCTACGCCGCGACCTGGCCCGCCGCGCGGCTGATGGCGGCTATGACGCTGTCCTCTCCACCGATCCGGATGCGGACCGCCCGCTGATGGTGGATGACAAAGGCAGGCTGGTGGCGGGCGACAGCCTTGCCCTTTTGGCGGCGCGCGCCCTTGGGGCCGAAGCGATCGTTACGC
>JBARVM010000426.1:0-3258 GCA_049646265.1 Paracoccaceae bacterium | reverse complement strand
GCCCGCACCTGGCGGGGTCCGCCGCGGGGCTTGGTGGCGCGCTTCTGATCGGTGGCGGCGCCGGGGTTGCGGCACTGGCCGGGCTGATCCTGACCGTTGCCAATGCCCATTATGCGCTCATGGGGATAATGTGCCTTTGCTCGGCCCTGTCGATCATCCCGGCCCTTCTGGCCGAACGGCGCAACCGCGCACTTGGGGTGTAGCACCCAAAGCCGAGGCCCTTGGCGACGGGATTTGCAAATGGTATAACCCATATTAGCAAACTGTCGCACGAGGGGATCATGGCCACACCCAAACTTTATGCCGGGGTCAAGCTACGTGAAACTCGCAGCCGCGTCGGGCTGACGCAAAAGGCCTTTGCCGAAAAGCTGGGCGTGTCATTGCCCTACCTAAATCAAATGGAAAACAATCACCGGCCCATGTCTGCCACCGTGGTTCTGGCGCTGGCGCGGGATTTCGGGCTTGATATCACCGAACTGTCCACCGGCGACGCCGAACGTATCGTCTCTGACATGCGCGAGGCGCTGGCAGACCCGGTGTTTGCCGACGCCGGGCCGCCCCTGGCCGATATTCGGCTTGCCGCCTCCAACGCGCCCGCCTTTGCCCGCGCCTTTCTGGAACTGCACCGCGCCTATCGGCAAAGCCACGAAAGGCTCGCCTCTCTGGACGAGGCTTTGGGCCGCGACGAAGGCGGGCTGTTGCTTTCACCGTGGGAAGAGGTGCGCGACTTCTTCCATTACTGCGACAACTATATTGATGCGGTTGACCGTGCCGCCGAACGGTTCGCCACCCGCGAGGGCGGGCATGGCGACCCGGTTGCCCGCGCGATAGAAATCCTTGGCGCCGCCGGGATCGAAGTGACCTTTGCCGACAGCGCCGATCTCAGCCAGCGCAAGGGCAGCGGGTTGCAAATCTCTACCCGGACGGCGCCACCGACACAGCGCTTTCAACTATTGCACCAATTGGCGCTGACCTGCCACGATGACCTCTTGGAGGCGACGCTGGATCTCGCGCGCTTTCAGTCCGACACGGCGCGGGCCATCGCCAAGATCGGTCTGGCCAACTATTTCGCCGGGGCAGCACTATTGCCCTATAACGCCTTTCAGGCAGCGGCCGAGGAAACGCGCCACGATCTTGAACGTCTGGCCGACCGGTTCGGCGCCTCGATCGAGCAGGTGGCGCACCGACTCTCCACCCTGCAGCGGCCCGGCGCCAAGGGCATACCCTTCTTCTTCGTGCGCGTCGATCAAGCCGGAACCATTACCAAACGCCATTCGGCCACCCGCCTGCAATTCGCCCGCTATGGCGGCGCTTGCCCCTTGTGGAATGTCTACCGCGCCTTTGAAACCCCCGGCCGCTTCCTGCGCCAGCTGGCCGAGACGCCGGACGGGGTGCGCTATTTCTGTCTGGCGCGCGATGTGTCGAAATCCGGCGGCTCCTTCAACGCGCCGACCCGGCGCTATGCCATCGCGCTTGGCTGCGAGGTCAGCCATGCCCGCGATCTGGTCTATGCCGACGATCTGGACCTGTCCCATGCGCGCTCCTACGAGCCGATCGGCATTTCCTGCCGGATCTGCGAAAGAGCGAATTGCCACCAAAGATCTGTGCCGCCGTTGAAGCGAAAGTTGCGCGTCGATCCCCAGCGCCGCGGCCTGCTGCCCTATGAAATTTCATGATCGATGGCGGATTTGCACCTTAGGACGGCGGCAGCGGTGCTTGCACTGGCGCGCCGAACAAAGGAGGTTGCAGCGACGATTCCCCGCCTCACCCGGCGCAAGCAATGCCAAAGACTGAACCGATGATCCTATTGGAAAATGGCCCCGGCGCTGAACCCGTGCTTTTTCAGGCACCGGTCGGGACCATCCGCGCCGACAGTCCGGCAGAGGTGGATGGCGCCCTTGCAGCGCTTGATCAGGCACGCGCCGACGGGCTTTGGGCGGCAGGTTATGCCAGTTACGAGCTTGGCTATGCGTTGGAACCCCATCTGGCGCGGCTGATGCCCGAGGGGCGCGCCCTGCCGCTCTTGCATTTCGGTCTTTACGCCGCACCGCAAAAGGCCGACCCAATACTTGCATTGGCCGATGATCTTGCCAGTCACGCCAGCCTGACCGAGGTAGCGCCAAGCTGGTCGGCCGAGGATCACCGCCGGGCGATTACCCGCATTCTCGACCATATCGCAGCAGGCGACATCTATCAGGCCAACCTGACCATGGGCATGACGGCGCGCGCGCTTGGGCCCGCACTTGGCCTATACGGGGCCTTGCGAGCCCGGCAGCCGGTGGCCCATGGCGGCTTTGTCGATATGGACGGGGGGCCGGTCATCCTGTCACGCTCGCCCGAACTATTCTTTGCGACGGCGGCGGATGGCACGATAGAAACCCGCCCGATGAAGGGTACGGCCCCCCGCGCCAGCAATCCCGCCCATGATGCCGCCCTGCGGATGGAGCTGAAGACAAGCATAAAGAACCGCGCCGAAAACCTTATGATCGTTGATCTTTTGCGAAATGACATTTCGCGCATCTGTCAGGTCGGCTCGGTCAAGGTGCCAACGCTTTTTGCGATCGAAAGCTATGCGACGCTGCATCAGATGGTCAGCCATGTCACCGGACGGCTTTTGCCCGGCACCCGGCCCTCCGATATCTTCCGCGCGCTATTCCCTTGCGGGTCGATCACCGGCGCCCCGAAGATCCGCGCGATGGAGATCATTCGCGAACAAGAAGACGGGCCGCGCGACATCTATTGCGGCGCCATCGGCTGGCTGGCCCCGGACGGATCATCTGCCTTCAATGTTGCCATCAGAACGCTTATGTTGCAGGGCGAAAGCGTTCGGTTCGGCGTCGGGGGCGGCATTGTTGCCGACAGTACGGCACATGGCGAATATGAGGAGGCGTTGTGGAAAGCGCGTTTCGCGACCCTGAGCTGAGGTTGATCGAAACCTTTGCCTGGACGGGCGGCGGATTTCCGCGACTGCAGCTGCATCTTTCTCGGATGAAGAAAAGTGCCGAGCAGCTTGGTTTTCCTTTCGATATTTCCGCTTTTTCTTCCTACATCCCCTCTGACCCCGGCCCCAATCCCCGGCGGATGCGGCTGACGCTTGACCGGCGCGGCTGGTTTGATCTGACCATAGCTCCCTTGGCGGAAAACCCGCAGGAATGGCGAGTGGCCCTATCACGGCAAAGGCTCAAATCAGCGGACCCCCGCCTGCTGCACAAGACCAGCGACCGCGCCCTTTATGACAAGGAGCGCGCCACCTTGGGC
>JBARVM010000425.1:0-3626 GCA_049646265.1 Paracoccaceae bacterium | reverse complement strand
AGAAAGGCCAGCAAGGGCCAGGGTGGCAACAGCCGCCATTTTCGCGATCTTCAACATGTATCCCCCCCAAAAGGACAGTCGGTGCGCGGGCATTATGGCGATTGCGGATGGATTTTCAACTCTGCTCTTGCCCCCTGTTTGCTGGCAACGGCGAGGGTGCCGGCGGATGCTTCCGGTTCGCGGCCACCGAAAATGTCGCACCGCCCCTTGCGACGATACGGCTCGGGCCCTGACTGACGCATATTTACATCGACGCCTGCCGCCGCATACTGCGGCAAAAGGGGCCTGCCATGAAATTTGTCCGTACCGATAGCGAATTGGAAATGCCGGTGGTCGATGCGGCCTTGCGCGAAAGGGGGGAGCTGGTTCTCTTGCCCGAGGGGGTCAGCGAGCAACGGCTGACCGCCGAGCTGGCCGAGGCAGATCTCTTGCTCATGTGTTACCGGCGCATTTCGGCCAGGGCGATCGCGGCGGCGCCACGGCTGAAGGCAATAGTCAAATATGGCGTGGGGATTGACGCGATCGACATTCCGGCAGCCATGGCGCGGGGCATCCCGGTGGTCAATATTCCCGAATATGCCGAAGAAACCGTGGCCGAGGGCGCCTTTGCCCTGATGATCGCGCTGGCAAAAAGGCTGGTGCCGCTTGACCGGCAGATGCAGGCCGAAGGCTGGGCCTGGCCGACGGCGCGCTGGATGGGGGCCGATATTGCCGGAAAGACGGTGGGCATCGTCGGGCTTGGCCGAATCGGGCGCAGTTTCGCCCGCATGGCCGGGCAGGGGTTTCGTGCCCGGGTCATCTCTTACACGCCGGGCATGAACGGCGCGGAAATGGCCGCCTTGGGGGCCGAAAAGGTCGATGACCTCCATACCATGCTGGCGCAGTCCGATTTTGTCTCGCTCCACTGTACGCTGAACGACAGCACACACCATATCATCGACGCGGCGGCGCTGGCGGCGATGAAACCCCGCGCCTTTCTGATCAACTCCTCGCGCGGGGCGCTGGTGGATGAAGAGGCGCTGGTCCGCGCCCTGACAAGGGGGCAGATCGCCGGGGCGGGGCTTGATGTCTTTTCAAGCGAACCGCTGACGAAAAGCGGCCATCTGATGAGCCCGCTCTACGCCCTGCCCAACGTGCTGATGTTGCCGCATCTGACCTTTTACACTGCCGAGGCCATGGCGCGGCTGGAACGCGAAACGCTGGAACGCTGCGAGGAGGCACTGACAGGCCGCCCGCTGCTGGTCAAATCCCACGACCCGAGGTTGAGGGCGCAGAAAAAGGGCGTGCGGTTCGGCTAGAGCCGCAATCCGAACCTACGCCGCCAGGCGTCCATGGCCAGCTACTCGCCCGGGTGAGGTGGCGTTTTGGGTAAAGGTTGCTTAGCATGGCATGGTAAGCAACAATTTGACGTTGGATTCGTGCATGGTTTTAAGAGCTTTCATCGCCCTTTTGTTTGTCTTTTCGGCTCTGTCGGCGCAGGCTCGGGACGTCATCATCGAATCTTCGCTCGGCTTTGTGACCGTTGTGGATATCGACGATTGTAGCACGCCGCACTTGCGCACCTACGCCACGACCGACTTCTATGTCAGGCAGATGGCCTCAGATCCCCGTGGATATGTCGTCCCTTACCTGCAGTCGGTCGAGTCATATGACTGGTACTGCGGCAGGCCAGCCTACGACTACGTTCTTCCGATCGACTACTATGTCATGGGTGTGAAAGTCGCGGAAATTCGGTTGAAGGTCACGTGGGATCCGCCCTGGGTGATCGAGGCCGTTCACTTCATCGAAGGCGTCGAGGTACCGCGAAACGACGCTACGGACTTCTTGACCCGCACCATCGCTGCCCTGGATGCCTACTGGGCCGAACACCGGTTCGAGCAGGGCTGGCTTCAGGGCGCCGAACTCTCGGTGCCGCAGGCCGAACTTGAGGCCTTTGCTCAGGTGGACGACGGCTTCAGCGGCCGGGCCGACGTTCTCGAACTGCTCGCCTATCTCACATACGATGTCAGCAGCGGGACGAGTGGCATGTGCCTCTTCGACAAGGCGCTGATGGAGCGCGCGGCCGAAGCTGGCAACACCTCGGCCATGTTCCGGCTCGTTGAATGCCTGAATGACGGCACAAGCATTGACGCAATTCGCCTGGGCCATCCCGGACTTTCCGAACTGAGCGACGAAGACTACGACAAGTTTCGCTATTACCTGGCCAAGGCGTTGTCCTCCGGTTATTTGCCGGCCAGCCTCTATGTCAGTCATCCGATCGCAAAGTTTCAGGACGAAATTCCCCTCGACGCCGGAACGATTGCGGAGATCTCGGAGGTTGTGGACAGGCTCCGCGCCGACCCGTCACTGACGTTCGCAGAATATCGGCAGGGCAACGGCGAAACCCGCAGCCTAAATTCAAACGCGGTTAGGGCCGCGCTGAATGAATGGTTCCTTGCGAACGACTGCAACTGGGTAGCGGTGGCCGATTCAGCGGCAGATCAAGGCCACGACATGGGCGTGGTCGGTGCCTTGTTTGGCGAGGCTGTACCAACCAGCGGTGGCTGGTGTATGTCCACGAACTCGGGCACGTCGATCCTTTTGAAATTCGGCCAAGTCGACGGGTTGACATGCACGCCGGCCGACGGCGTGGAGCAGTGCAGCTTTACCTATCGAATAGCGTGTCTGACATCGACGGCGTTTGGCGACAGCAGCGCTGGCGAAATGATCATCTGCGCCCCTCTGAAGGCGATGCGCCTGCCGGGCAAGGCCGTAATCGCGCGTGGCGACGCGGGCAAGCTCCACGTCCTTTCATTCGGTAACAAGGATTAGTGCCCGGTCGGGCGTCGGGTCCGGGCGAAGGGTCGGGCCCAAGTCGCGCGCAGGATTACGGCTCCGCAACCGCCCCCTTGTCGAGACGGCTTGACCGTACCTGAATTCCCGCGCATATCCGCGCGCATGACCGAGCTTTCTCAGATCCGCAATTTTTCCATCGTGGCCCATATCGACCACGGTAAATCCACCCTGGCTGACCGGCTGATCCAGTCGACCGGCACTGTTGCCGACCGCGACATGAAGGCCCAGCTGCTCGACAGTATGGATATCGAGCGTGAGCGTGGCATCACCATCAAGGCCAATACCGTGCGCATCGACTATAAGGCGCGCGATGGGCAGATGTATGTGCTGAACCTGATCGACACGCCCGGCCATGTCGACTTCGGCTATGAGGTCAGCCGCTCCATGCGCGCGGTCGAAGGCTCGCTTCTGGTGGTTGACGCTTCGCAGGGGGTAGAGGCGCAGACACTGGCCAATGTCTATCAGGCGCTGGATGCCAATCACGAGATTGTCCCGGTCCTGAACAAGATCGACCTGCCCGCCGCCGAGCCCGAAGCGGTCAAGGCGCAGATCGAGGATGTGATCGGGCTCGATGCCTCTGACTCCATCATGATCTCGGCCAAATCCGGCCTTGGCATTCCCGATGTGCTGGAAGCCATCGTCACCCGCCTGCCCGCACCAAAGGGCGACCGCGATGCCCCCTTGAAGGCGATGCTGGTCGACAGCTGGTACGACAGCTACCTTGGCGTCGTCGTGATGATCCGCGTCATGGACGGGGTGATCCGCAAGGGCGACCGGATCAAGATGATGCA
>JBARVM010000424.1:0-3706 GCA_049646265.1 Paracoccaceae bacterium | reverse complement strand
GCAAGGGCAAGGGCGCAGGTGCCAACAGACGGCGCGCGTTGCTCATTCCTGCGGGGTGGGCAGGCGCACGCGCAGGCGCAAGACCCGCCGGGGGCTGGCCTCGACCACTTCGAAGACCGTGCCACCCTGGGCGGTGATCACCTCTCCCTTGGCGGGCACCTTTCCGGCCAGCATGAAGACAAGGCCACCGATCGTGTCGATCTCTTCGCCCTCTTCCTCCAGCGTCAGACGCATACCGATTTCGGCCTCGAACTCCTCCAGGGGCGCGCGGGCCTGCACCAGATATTGGTCGGGCTTTTCAAGCAGCCAAAGCTTATCTTCCGCCTCGTCATGTTCATCGTCGATCTCGCCGATCACCTGTTCGATCAGATCCTCGATCGTGACCAGCCCGTCGACCCCGCCATATTCGTCGATGACCAGCGCCATATGAATCCGTTCCGCCTGCATCTTTTGCAGCAAGACGCCAAGCGGCATTGACGGCGGCGCATAAAGAAGGGGGCGCAGCAACTTGGTCAGCACAAACTTCGGTTTCGGCTCGCAAAAGGCATGTTGCAGTGCCAGATCCTTCAAGAGGACCAGCCCTAAGGGATTGTCGAGCGTACCCTTGTAGACCGGCAGGCGCGAAAAGCCGCTTTCCTTGAAGATCGGGATCAGCTCATCGAGCGATATGGTCGAGGGAACGGCGCGTATTTCCGCCTTTGGGGTCGCCACATCATCAACACGCATCCGGCGCAGGTTGGCTATGCCCGGCAGCGCGAGCGTTCCGGCAGAGGCGGCGCTGCCCTCATCCTCATCATCGCCCGAGCCACCATTGTCGCCCGAACCAAAGGCGCCAAAGAACCGGCCGAACAGGCCCTTGGCGCCTGTACTACTGTCCGGACTGTCGCCTTCGTCGCTTGTGTCGCCGTAGCTGTCGCCCTGTTCGCCCATCCGTCCTGTGACCTTCCGAATCAATTTGCGCGTAACTTAGCCATAAGGGTTGGCTATGCCCATATCCGCAAGAATTTGCACTTCCAGCCCTTCCATCAGTGCCGCGTCGCCGGGGCGGACGTGATCATAGCCAAGAAGATGCAAGACCCCATGCACCAAAAGGTGGCTGACATGATCGGGATGCGCCTTGCCCTGTTCTTCGGCCTCCTGCAGGCACGTTTCCCAGGCGATGGCGATGTCACCCAGCTCTTGCGGCTGGATAGCGTCGCCGGGTCTGGGGCGCAGTGGTGTGCCGCCATCGGGACCGGCGCGGCGTTCCTCTGACGGCCAGGACAGGACATTGGTCGGTTGCGGCTTGCCGCGAAAATCGCTGTTGAGTTCGGCGATCCGCCGGTCATCGCAGCCCAACAGGCTGACCGCATAGCCGGATTGCGGCAAGCCAAGGCTGCGCATCACATGCCCCGCCGCAGATTCAGCCAGATCAGCAAGACCCAGCGCCTGCCAGCGCGAGTCTTCTGTCATTGTGTCAACCAGTGGCTCCATCATCTCGGTCATAGGCTTCGATGATCCGTGCGACAAGGGGGTGGCGCACGACATCCTTTGCCGTGAAATAGTTGAAGGAAACCCCCTTGATCCCGTCAAGGATCCGTTCGGCATCCACCAGCCCCGAATTGGTGCCGCGCGGCAGGTCGATCTGCGTGCGGTCGCCGGTGACCACCATCCGGCTGCCCTCTCCCAGACGGGTCAGAAACATCTTCATCTGCATGGTTGTGGCATTCTGCGCCTCGTCCAGCACCACAAAGGCGTTGGAGAGGGTGCGCCCCCGCATGAAGGCCAAAGGTGCAATCTCGATCCGCTTGTCGGCCATCAGCTTTTCCACCTGTTTGGAGGGCAGAAAATCGTTCAGCGCGTCATAAAGCGGCTGCATATAGGGATCGACCTTTTCCTTCATGTCACCCGGCAGGAAACCCAGCCTTTCGCCCGCCTCGACCGCCGGACGCGACAGGATAATCTTGTCCACATGGCCGCCAATCAACATCGTCACGCCAACGGCCACGGCAAGATAGGTCTTGCCGGTACCCGCCGGGCCAATGCCGAAGGCCAACTCATGCTGAAAGAGGTTTTTTACATAGGCCTTCTGCGCCTCTGTCCGCGGCTCCACCTGTTTCTTGCGGGTGCGGATCTCTATCCGGCCCTGCGCGAACATTTCCATCTGTTCGTCGAGGCTGACGGGGGGATGCGTGCCGGTTTCCTGCATCAGGCGCAAAAGCCCGTCGATTTCGCCTGCATCAATGGGCCTACCGGTTTCAAGTCTGCCGTAAAGCTGCTGCAAGGCAGCTGCACCCTGCCCGCGCGCCTCCGCGGCACCGACCAGCGCCAGCTGATTGCCGCGCCGAAGGATATGAATACCCAGCTGATGCTCTATCTGCGCCAGATTGCGGTCAAACTCTCCGCACAGGTCAATCAATAGGCGGTTATCGGGAAATTCCAGAAGCGTTTCGCTATGTTCTTCTGAATGTTTTGGCGGGGTTAAGGCACTGGCGCCCAATAAACTCTCCTGTGTGGAATGGGTGTGGGGGAATGGTGCCTGCGCTTTGTAACAAGTGCAAGTGTCCAGTTACCGACGGGCGAAAGCAACGGCTATGCCTGGCGGGTCTCTGCCCCGACTTTTGCCTGCAACGCGCGTCCGAGCGCCCGCAGCCTTGCATTGAAGCGCGATTCCAACCGGCCCTTGCCGATCTTGAGCGTCTGCAGGATGATCCGGGCGCCAAAGGTGCGGGGGCGGATGTCGATGGCGGCGATGATGCGGGTCGAGTCCGCCGACATGGGCAAAAGCCGCATATCCAAGGCCAGATCAAAACCGCTGCTTTCGCCGGAAAATTCCAGCGTATGTGGCGGTTCGATCCGTTTCAGCGCGCTTGTCAGGCGGCGGGTCTTGCCACGATGGGGAAAGGTAATCTCCCAGCCGCTGCCGGGGCCCATCTGCGGCTCTGGACCATGGCGGGTCACGGTGACGCCGTTGCGTCGGGCAATCTGTTCAAAATACCGCTCGTCCGTCAGCGCGGCAAAAAGCGCTTCGGCTGACAGGTCGAGGTCGGTACGGGTAGAAAGTTTCATGCCGTTGCCCCTTGTTCAGGCTTTCTTCGCTGCACTGGTTTCATCCGACAGTTGGAAGCCGGTCCGCCAGCCATTCACCTAAGAGATAGCTTGCAATGGCTCCCTGCCGCGGGGGACGGATCGACGGGTGTTGACCGGCAAAAACCTCTGCCAGCTCTTCGCGTGTCAGCCAACACAGATCTTCGATTTCGGTCGGATCGGCGCAAAGATCGTCGCTCAACGCCTCGACATGGCAACCGATCATCAATGACGCCGGAAAGGGCCAGGGCTGGCTGGCCAGGTAACGGGCCTTGCCGCTTAGCACCCCTGCCTCTTCCATGATCTCGCGGCGGGCGGCAGCCTCGATCGTTTCGCCGGGCTCCATGAAGCCAGCCAAGAGCGAATAGAACCCCTCTGGCCAACCGGCACCCCGCCCCATAAGCACCCGGTTGCCGCGTGTCGCCAACATGATCACCACCGGGTCTGTGCGGGGGAAATGCAGGGCCTTACATGCGGGGCATTGCCGCTGCCAGCCCCCCATGATGACCGCGCTTTCAGCACCGCAGCGGGCGCAAAAGCCGTGGATCTGGTGCCAGCTCGTCAGAGCGAGCGCCGTGGCCGCCAGTTCCGCCTCTGCCGGTGGCAGGCCAGCCAGTGCCGGGCGCAGTTCGGCAAATCC
>JBARVM010000423.1:0-6818 GCA_049646265.1 Paracoccaceae bacterium | reverse complement strand
GCCATAGACAGACCAAAGGCCGCCCTCGGGCGGCCTTTTTCTTTGCGCTGGTGAACTGGGCGGATCGATCCGTTTCAGACCGCGGTGATGCTGGTCGCTATTTCGCTGGCCGTGGCCTGGCTGAGCTGGCGCTATGTCGAGCAGCCGTTCAGGGCTAAAAAGACCGGCGAGATGCCTTTCAGAACCGTTGTAATTGCCCTTGTAACAGGTGCGGCGGGTCTGACTGCGGCAGCGTTGGCTCTGGTGCAATAGCACCCTATCTTAGCTGACAGCCGAAAAAGAAAAGGCCGCGCTTTTGGCGCGGCCTTTGTTCTTCGGGATTGGCAGATCTTACTTGATCTTGCCTTCCTTGTATTCCACATGCTCCCGCTTTACCGGGTCATATTTGTTCACGACCATCTTTTCGGTCATGGTGCGGGCATTCTTCTTGGTCACATAGAAGTGCCCGGTGCCCGCCGTCGAGTTCAGACGGATCTTGATCGTCGTCGGCTTCGCCATAGTCGTTCTCCACTAGCCCGGCCCGAATGGGACCGGTGAAATCCATGAGACCCGCCTTTTACGGATGGGCGCGGCAGAGTCAACAGTGAAAGGCGCATCGGGCGCAGGAAGTTTGCGGCTTTTGCCCAGCTTTCCGACCTTTCCAGCCCCCAGAGTTTTCAGTAACCAATGGGAAGCGATCGGCAGTCAATCTGGGGGCATGGGCAGGATGCTGGCACTCGACCATATTGTTGTGACAGCCGCCACACTGGCAGAGGCCGTCAGCCATATCGAACAGGCCCTTGGCGTCCGACTGCCAGAGGCGATCGGGCGACATGATCTGATGGGCACCCATAACCGGCTTCTCGGCCTTGGGCCGGATGACTATCTCGAAGCGATCGCCCCGGACCCGGCAGCCCCGCCCCCCAAAGAGAGGCGCTGGTTCGACCTTGACCATGTGGCCGGGCCCGCGCGCCTGTCAAACTGGGTATTGCGCACGGATAATCTGGCGGCATGTCTTGGCCGGTTGCCGGGGGCAACGGGGCGGCAGCTTGACCTTTCCCGCGGCGATTTTCGCTGGACCATGTCGGCGCCAGAGAGTGGGTTTCAGGCCTATGGCGGCGCCTTTCCCGCACTTTTGCAATGGCATGGCGGGCTTAAGCCGCCGGACCGGCTGGCCGATGCCGGTTGCCGCCTGACGGGGTTGGAAATCGCCCACCCGGAGGCGGCGGAAATCGCGGCACTTCTTGGCCTGCGCGACGCGCGCATCCAGCTGGTCCCCGGCCGACCCGCCTGCCGCGCCCGTTTTGCCACGCCGCATGGCGAAAGGTATCTGCAATGATCATCCGCCCTGCCTGCCCCGACGATTATGAAGCGCTTCTGGCGATCTGGAACCCGGTGATCCGCGATACGACGATCATCTTTCACAGTCAGGAACGCGACCCCGCCATGCTGGACGAGCTGATCACAAGCCGCCGCGCCGCCGGGCACGAATTCTTCGTCGCCGAGGCAGAGGGGGCGACAGAGGTGGGCGGGACGGCCCCGGGCGCAATCATGGGCTTTGCCAGCTATGCGCAGTTTCGCCCCGGAAATGGCTATGCAACCGCCATGGAACATTCGATCGTTCTCGCCGACGGCGCGCGCGGCAAAGGGGCGGGCCGCGCCCTCATGCAGCGGTTAGAGGGCCATGCCGCCGCCGCTGGCGCCCATACGCTATTCGCCGGTGTCTCGGGTGAAAACAGCGCCGGTATCGCCTTTCATCAGGCCATCGGTTTTCAGACCGTGGCCACCATCCCCGAAGCGGGGCGTAAGTTCGGTCGCTGGCTTGACCTTGTTCTGATGATGAAATTCCTGTGAATGGCTGGCGTTCGCCTGCCGCGCCGTTATGGTGGCCCCATGTCGATCTGGACCCGTATCAGTGATTTTCTTGTTGCCCTCCGCGTTGGCGAGGGGCTTTCGTCGGTCTTCGACGGCTTTCGCACGCCGCCTGAACGGTCAGTCGCCTTTACCATCGCGGTCATCGCACTGGGCGCCAAGCTGGCCAAGGCCGACGGGCAGGTGACGCGGGACGAGGTGCAGGCCTTTCGCGCCGTCTTCACCATCGCACCGGGCGAGGAAAAGAACGCCGCACGGGTCTTTGACCTTGCCCGGCAGGATGTGGCGGGTTTCGACATCTATGCGCGCAAGATCGCCCGCATGTTCGGCCCCGGCGACCGGGTGCTGACCGACCTGGCCGAAGGTCTCTTTCACATCGCCATCGCCAATGGCGAGTTTCACGCGCAGGAAGAGGCGTTCCTGCGCGAGGTGACACAAATCTTCGGGCTGAGCGAGCGTTGTTTTCGCAGCCTGCGCGCCCGATTTGTGCCAGGGGCTGAGAAAGACCCCTACGAGGTGCTGGGCGTGGCGCATGACGCCGACGCCGCCACTATTCGCAAGGCCTGGCGCGAAGCAGTCCGCGAAAGCCACCCCGACGGGATGGCCGCAAGGGGCCTGCCGGAAGAGGCTATCCGCATTGCAGAAGAGCGTCTGCGCGACGTGAACCGCGCCTGGGAAGAGATCGAGCGGAAAGCTCAGACCTGAGGGGGGGGCGAAAGCCATGCGCATCGCTACCTATAATGTCGAATGGTTCAACAGCCTTTTCGATGACCGCGGGCGGATGCTGCTCGATGATGACTGGTCGGCCCGCTACAAGGTGACCCGCCGCCAGCAGCTGGAATCGCTGGCCATCGTCTTTACCGCCCTTGATGCCGACGGGGTTATGGTCATCGAGGCGCCGGACAATAACCGCCGCCACAAAACCGTACCGATGCTCGAACGGTTCGCCGCGCATTTCGATCTGCGGTGCCGCAAGGCCGTGATGGGTTTTGCCAGCGACACCCAACAGGAAATTGCCTTTCTTTATGATCCCGACAAGATGAGCCTGCGCCACGCCCCCAAGGGCGATGGCGACTGGCCGACACCGCGCTTTGACCAGAAATATCTCATCGACCTCGACGTGGACGGCACGCGCGACAAGGTCACCTTTTCCAAGCCGCCACTGGAACTGGCGCTGACCGCCGCTTCGGGCCGGAAAGTGCGGTTGATCGGCGTGCATCTGAAAACCAAGGCGCCGCACGGCGCAACCAGCCCTGACGACGCCCGACGCATCTCCATCTCTAACCGGCGCAAGCAGCTTGCCGAATGTGTCTGGCTGCGCGCCCGTATCGTCGAACATTTGCAACTGGGCGACAGTCTGATGGTCATGGGCGATCTGAACGACGGGCCCGGCCTTGATGAATATGAAAAACTCTTTGGCCGCTCGGGGGTAGAGGTGGTTCTTGGCACCGATGGGCCGGCGGAGCTGCGGCTTTTTGACCCTCACGCCCAGTCGGCCCTGTCGCGCAAATTGGTAGCCACGCCCACCTCGGCGCGCTTTTACCTGTCGCACCTTGGCCGCTATTTCTCGGCCCTGCTCGACTATGTGATGATCTCCCCCGACCTTTGCACGCAAAACCCGGCTTGGCGCATCTGGCATCCGTTTGACGATCCGGGCTGCTACAAGGTGCCGGAACTGCGCGAGGCGCTTTTGACCGCCTCGGACCATTTCCCCGTCAGCATCGACCTGGATCTTTAACCCACGGCCCGCCCCGTGTCGGCAAGGGGGACTATCAACCCCGGCCCCGTGTCGCGGTTTGAATTGACCTCGAACCCCACACGCCAGGCGGTCAGACGCCCAGCGGGCGCCGGTCGCATCAGGGGGGCGGCGCCCTTGCCAGCCTCTCCCAGCCACAGCGACCAGCTATCGGGCTCCAGACTGACCGGCTCCCGGTCATGGATCGGCGCGAGGGTCGGGCCCGCCGCAGTGGTGACGATGGCGCAGCTGGCCAGACGCGTGCCCTCCGCCTCCCACTCTTGCCAAATGCCGGCCAGAACCAGCGGCGCGCCATCCTGTCGGCTGATGAACCACGGTTCCGGCCTGCCGCCCTTTGGCCGGAGCCATTCATAAAAACCCGCCATCGGGATCAGGCAGCGACGGGCGCGGACCGCCTGACGAAAGGCCGGCTTTTCGGCGATGGTTTCGGCGCGGGCATTGATCAGCAAGGGCCCGTCCGTCGGGCTTTTGTACCACGCAGGCACAAACCCCCAGCGCATGGCCCGCAGCCGCCTTTGCCCCGCCTCGGACGTGCAAAGCGCGATTGTCTCGCTTGGGCAAAGGTTGAAATTTTCGCCCTGCGGCAGGTCATTGCCCGGCACAGCACTGAAAAGCGCTGCCATCGCCTCTATCGGCAGGGTTGCTGCGATGCGCCCACACATGGGACGAGCTTAGCCGATCCGCGCCGAAAGGAGGAGTGTCTTTCGACAGCCAGGCATAGTGGCGGCCTAACCGCCCAGCGGGCGAATGCGCCCCTCTATCGCCGGTGCGACGGTGCCCGCCTCTTCGACATAGCGCATCACATCTGTTGCCAAAAGCCCGCCGCCGCCCGTATCCGCGATGATCCTGCCGCCGCCCAGGGCGCTGTAGCCATCGCCACCGGCAAGGATATAGTCATTGACCGCCACCTGATAAAGCCGCTCCTGCTCCAGCGGCGCGTCGCCCACCATCACCTCTGACACGCGGCTACCGGGCGGGGCCGAGGCATCGAATGCAAAGCGCAGGCCCGACACTTGCGGAAAGCGGCCTGCACCCTTTTCCACCTGACTCACGCCGTTTTCCAGCGCAGCCAGAAGCTGCGACCCGGGCAGTTCGGTGACCACGGTGACATTGCCAAAGGGCAGTTCGGTCAGGATATCTCGCCGGGTCAGACGGCTGCCCGCCGCATAGGTCCGGTCGCCGCGAATGCCCCCGCCATTCATGATCGCCACATCCGCGCCTGTCCGCTCACGCATTGCATCCGCAATCAGATTTCCCATGGTAGCCTCCTGCGATCTTACAATATTCCGCCTGCTGTCGATCTCGGTCCCAATGCCGCCAATATCGACATTCAAACTTTTATCAAGCCCCGCCGACAGCTGATCGACCAGCGTCTGGGTTTCGGGGTCGGGCGCCACTTCGGCGGTATCGATGAAACGAAAGCGCGGCACCCAGCTGACCCGCCGCTGGCCATCGTTTTCGCTGACCTCGACGATCAGATCGACCGGCGTCAGAAACTGCCCGTCGATGGAGGTTTCGACAAAGGCCGTCACCCCGTCGTAAGAGGTGGCATAAGAATGATCATCCCCCGACAGGATCAGATCGAACTGATGGCTGCGGAT
The DNA here is from genome assembly GCA_049646265.1 of Paracoccaceae bacterium. GTDB lineage: Bacteria > Pseudomonadota > Alphaproteobacteria > Rhodobacterales > Rhodobacteraceae > TMP-24. The sequence continues at coordinate 1,610 of JBARVM010000423.1, read as the reverse complement.
CAGCGCCTGATCCTTGTCGCGGTCCGTCTGCACGACCCCAACAACCAGATCCGCCCCCGCCTCGCGCGCGGCCTTGGCGGCGGCAATGGCGCTGTCGACGGTCGGCAGAAAGACCAGATCGCCTGTGTCCGCCACCTCGGGTGATGTGTCCTGCGCCACCGGAATCAACGCAACGCTGAGGCCCGCCATTTCCCGCACACTGACCCCGCCAAGCCCAGCCGGCACCGTACCATCGGCGGCGGTGATATTGATCGCCGCCCAAGGATATTTCGACGCCGCAACCTTTTCCCAGAAATTCTCCGGCCCGAAGTCAAACTCATGATTGCCCGGCACCGCCAGATCAAAGGGCACGAGATTGGTGAGGTCGATCGTGTTCTGCCCCTTGTCGAAACCGGACATCAACGAGGGTGAAAGCATGTCGCCATCAAAGAGATAAAGCATATTGGGGTTCGCCGCCCGCTCGGCCCGCGCCACGGCATTCAGCCGGGCAAAACCGCCGCGCCCATCCTCCTCGGTGAAGTTATAGACATCGCCGACCCCAAGAAAGGTCAGGGTAACGGTTTCGGCTGCCGCAGTACCGGCCATCAGGGTCAAGGCCGTTGAAAAGATCGCTGTCCGATTCATCATTCACCTCCCGGTTGCAACCAAACTAATCCCACGGCAGGTTTTCGGCCAGTGCCTGTTATCTCTGTCGGCGGAAATCCTGACATTTCACTGTAACAAGAGCATGAAACTGCCAATCCACCATTGACCCCAAGGCCGCGCGGTGTAGAGGAAGGAACATGCTGATCCTGAAAATCTTCCGCCGCCCGGAATGGAACCAGTTCCGCGACGCAGGCACCACGGCGGGCGCGCCCGTCGATCTGGCCGACGGCTATATCCATTTCTCGACCGCGTCGCAGGTCGCTGCGACCGCCGCCAAATATTTCGCCAAGGAAAGCGATCTGGTACTGGTGGCCTTTGACCCGGCGGCGATGGGCGACGCGCTGAAATGGGAAGCGGCGCGGGGCGGCGATCTGTTCCCGCATCTCTACCGGCCGCTGCGGCTAGAGGAGGTGGTCTGGGACAAATCCTTACCGCTTGGCCTCAACGGCCATATCTTCCCCGAGGGTTTGTTTTGACCTGCCTTGAAAAGATCGCCCTCGCCGCCCTGCACCGGCTTGACCCGGAACGGGCGCATGGCCTGTCGGTCGCGGCCCTTGCCTCACCCCTGACGCGGGCGCTGATCCCCCTGCCCGGCCCCGTCACCTCTGCCCGGCTGGCGACCGACCTTGCGGGATTGGCGCTGCCGAACCCGGTCGGGCTTGCCGCCGGTTTCGACAAGAATGCGGAGGTGGCAGACCCCTTGATGCGCGCGGGTTTCGGCTTTGTCGAGGTGGGGGCCGCGACACCGCGCCCGCAACCCGGCAATCCCCGCCCCCGGCTGTTCCGCCTGCCGCAGGACCGGGCGGTAATCAACCGGTTTGGCTTCAACAATGACGGGGCAGAGGTGATAGCCGCGCGGCTGGCACGGCTGCACCGCAGCCTGCCCGTCGGGCTTAATCTTGGCGCGAACAAGGACAGCGTCAATCGCGCCGAGGATTTCGCGCGCGTGTTGGCCATCGCGGGCC
>JBARVM010000422.1:0-7450 GCA_049646265.1 Paracoccaceae bacterium | reverse complement strand
TTTGGCGTGGCGGGCTTTTTCGAGGGGATACTGGTCTTCAACGCCCTGGCATTGCTTGCCTGCCTTTGGGTTCTGGCGCGGCTGATACAGCGCACGGCTTTGCCGCAGATGACAGCAGTGTCGCTGGTCGCCGTTCCGGTCATATTTGCCTCTGCCGGGTCATTGCCGTTCTTTGCCGCCTTTCTCATGCCGGATCTTCTTGCGGCGGTATTGCTTGTGACAGCGGCGCTGGTCACCGCCTATTGGCGGGATATGAGCTGGCTGGAACTTGCGATAGTTGGTGCTGTCGGCGTGATCACTGTTGTGTCGCATCTGTCGCATCTGGCGATTGCTGCGCTACTCGTATTGGGGGCGGTTTTGCTTTGCGGGTTGTTTGCCCGTCGTGGCTGGTGGGTGGCGCCGCTTTTTCTTTGTTTCTTGGTGGCCGTGGGCTGGGGGCAGCAACTGGCCTTTCGCATCGTCGCGGAAAAAGTGACCTCTTCCGAAGTGGTGATCCGGCCATTTCTGACAGCGCGCTTGATCCAAGACGGGCCTGGCTATCGCTGGCTGGAAGAAAATTGCCCGGAGGCCGCGATTCCCACCTGCAAACTATGGACGGCGCTGCAAAAATCAGATGACCCATATCGTTTGACCGCCTCTCACATCACGTTCGAGACGAGCGAGCGGCTGGGGTCTTACCGGCTGATGGCGCAAGAGGATCGCAAGGATGTGGCTGATACGCAGGTGCAGTTCTTTCTGACCGTGCTGCGCGACAAACCTGTTGCTGTTGTAGGTGCCTTGCTGAAAAACACGCTGACCCAGGCCGGGTGGGCCAGTGTCGACATGACCTTGCCCACCGACAAGATTCTGGCGGCGAACAGCACCATGCACGGGACGATTTCCGGGGTGCCGGAACATGGCAGGTTAAGCCGTGACACGGGTTGGGTTGACGGGTTTACCCGGCTGCAAGAAACCTATTACGTCGCGGCGCTGGCGCTGATCCTCGTGCTGTTGGTCAGCCCGTCGGCTTTGCCCGCCTCCCTTCGGATCTTTGCCGGGATGATGCTTCTTGGTCTTCTGGCCAATGCCTTTGTCTGTGGCGGCATCTCGCAACCGGCCACACGTTACGGCGCGCGGGTCATCTGGCTGCTGCCGCTGTTGGCGGCGTTGATGCTGATAGTCGCCAGCCGCCAAAAGGAGCAGGCATGAACGGCCCGGCGGATCTGCGCATTTCGGTCATCATGCCGGCCTATCGGGCCGCGCATCTGTTGCCGCGGGTGTTGGAGCCGCTATGCGCCATGCTGCGGCGGGGCGATATTGCCGAACTGATCGTGGTTGATGACCGGTCGCCCGACGATACGGCCCGGGTCGCGGCGGAAATGGGTGCGCGGGTTCTGGTGACGCCGCAGAATGGCGGACCGGGGGTTGCGCGCAATCTGGCGGCCGAGGTGGCGGTGGGTGAGATCCTGTGGTTCGTCGACAGCGACGTGGTGGCCTGGCCGGACGGGGCGGAACGGGTTGCTGCTGCCTTTACCGATCCGGCGGTTGTCGCGGTCTTTGGTTCATATGACACGACCCCGGCCGGAAGCTGGTTTGCCCGCTACAAGAATTTGATGCACCGCTATTACCATCAGACGGCGCGGCGCAATGCCAAGACCTTCTGGGCCGGATGCGGCGCGGTGCGGGCCGATGTCTTTCGCCGGGTCGGCGGGTTTGATGTGGCGACCTACCGCGTCCCCTCGATCGAGGATATCGAGCTTGGCTACCGGCTGCATGCCGAGGGCGGGTTGATCTGCGTCGATCCCGCGCTGCTTGGCAAACATCTGAAGGAATGGACGATCCGCCAATCGCTGCATACCGACATCTTTCGCCGGGCGCTGCCCTGGTCGCGGCTGATGATCGCGCGCGAGGGGTTGGGCGATGATCTGAACACCTCCAAGGCGGAGCGGTTGCGGGCGGTACTGGCGGGGCTGCTGCTCTTGTCGTTCCTGATCTCGCCGCTGATCGGCTGGCAGGTGCCGGCGCTCTGTGCCCTGTTGGCCGTGGCGGTGAACTGGCAGCTCTTTTCCTTCTTTGTTACCCATCTGGGCTGGTTCCGTGCCATTCTGGCGCTGGCCTATCACCAGTTCTACTATGTCTACTCTGCCGGTGCCTTTGCCTGGTGCCTGTTCGAATATCATATTCTTGGCATAAGGAATCGACTTCATGTCCCCTGAAAAGCTCACCGCGAAACCGAAGCCAAACGCGAAATCTGCTACGCGCGCCGCCGCACCTGCGGCCGTGCCCGCCGCCCGGAAAGCGCAAGCCATCGCGCCGGTGGCTGAGGGGTTCGAGGGCCTGTCTCTGTCGATCGTCATTCCGGCCTATAATGAGGAGGGCGCCGTAGAACATACGATCGAGGATGTGCGCCGCGAGATGGACCCGACCGGGGTGCCCTATGAGATTATCGTGGTCGATGACGGCTCTTCCGACAATACGCTGGAAATTGCCCGCCAGACCGGCGTCGTCGTGGACAGCAATCAGGTCAATACCGGTTATGGCGCGTCGCTGAAGCGCGGCATTCGGCATGCGCTATATGAATATGTCGCCATCCTCGATGCCGATGGCACCTATCCGGCGCGCTATCTGCCGGCGATGCTGAAAATGTGCCGCACGCAGGATATGGTTGTCGGCGACCGGGGTGCGGCGATGAAGAATGTGCCCTGGATCAGAAAACCGGCGAAATGGGTGTTGAATTCCTTTGCCTCTTTCCTTGCCGAACGGCGGCTGAATGACCTCAATTCCGGCCTGCGGGTCTTTCGCAAGTCGGAGCTGATCCCCTTTATCCCGCTGTTGCCGCAGAAATTTTCCTTTACCACCACGATCACCCTGTGCATGTCCTGCAATGGCAAGCGCATGGTCTATACGCCGATCGAATATGGCAAGCGGGTCGGCAAGTCGAAGATCCGCCCGGTGGATTTCCTCAACTTCCTGATCCTTGTGCTGCGGATGACGGTGCTGTTCAACCCGCTGCGGGTGTTCATCCCGCTTGGGCTGGCGCTGATGACGCTGGGCGCGATCAAGTTCATCTATGACATCTGGATGGACAACCTGTCGGAAACGACGATCTTCGCCTTTCTGTCGGCGCTGATCATCTGGTCGCTGGGGCTGATCGCCGACATGATTTCGCGCCTGCATCTGAGGCCCTGAGATGGCGCTTGGGGCCACGGCCATTAGCAAATGGGCGCTTCGTGCGGGCGGGTCGGCAGCAGCGCTTGGCCTGATCTTCTGGTTGCTGCCAAAGGACGCGATCTTTGAAGGGTTATCGCGGCTGACATGGCCGGTTTTCTGGTCGGTCTTCCTGTCCTTTTTGGCCTGCCATGTCCTGGCGGCGCTGAAATGGTGGATGCTGATGGACCGGGCCATTCCGCTGGCCACAGCGCTTCGTGCGCATTTCGCCGGGCTTGGCGCCAATCTTTGCCTGCCGGGAGCGGCGGGGGGGGATGCGGTGCGCGCGGCGCTGGCCTTTGCCGCCCTTCGGGACGGGCCGCGCGTTGCTGCCGCTGCGCTGGGCGACCGGATGATCGACCTTGTGGCGCTGGCCTGTCTGATGCTGAGCGGTCTTTTCCTGCTGAAGGGGGAAGGCGGCGGGATCGGGCTGGCAGTCACGGTGGCGGGGCTGGTCTTTGCCGCGGCCCTTGGTGGTCTGTTCATCTTTCCCAAGGTTGCACGCACCCTCTGGGCGCGCTTTCCGCGGCTGCCTGCACAGGCGCTGGCCCTGCGGCTGGCGGATGCTTTTGCGGCCTTGGGGCGGCGACCGGCGCGGCTGTTGCTGGCGCTAGGCCTTTCGGCGGCCATCCAGTCGGTGCTGATCATCCTGTCGGTGCAGCTTGCGCTGCTGGTCGGGGTCGATTTGCCGCTCGCGGCCTGGTTCTTTGCCTGGCCCCTCGCCAAGATCATTTCCACCCTGCCGATTTCCCTTGGTGGGCTTGGGGTGCGCGAAAGCTCTCTGGCCGCTCTTTTGCTGCCGTTTGGCGCCGATGCGGCGCTTGTCGTTGCCTCCGGTCTGGCCTGGCAGGTGATCTTGTATCTTGCCGGGGCGCTGGGCGCGCTGGTTCTGGTTTTTTCAGGCGGCCGCCAACAGGTGCCACCACAGGATTTTCAGGAGACGATTGAATGACGGAAATGAAGGCGGCCGGAAAGCCAAGGGTAACGATCCTTGGCGCGGGGCCGGCGGGGATCGCCGCGGCCTATGCCTTGACCAAGGCGGGCAAGGCCAGTGTCGAGGTGTTGGAGCGCGCGCCAGTGGCCGGGGGCAATTCGACCTCTTTCCAGATCGACGGGATCTGGTGTGATTATGGATCGCACCGCTTTCATCCGGTGGCGGACCCGGCGGTCATCGGCGATGTGAAGGCGCTTTTGGGGGATGATCTTTTGCTGCAGCCGCGCCATGGCCGTATCAGGCTTGGCGGGCGCTGGATCCATTTTCCGTTGAAATTGCAGGATGCGATGCTGCGGCTGCCACCGGCCTTTGCCGCCTCGCTGATCGGCGACATGCTTTTGAAAAAGTTTCGCAAGAAGTCGCAAGGGCCGAGAAGCTTTTCGTCGGTGCTTTATGACGGGCTGGGGCCGACGATTTCGGAACATTTCTACTTTCCCTATGTGCGCAAGCTTTGGGGGCTTGACCCGGACAAGCTGGCCGTGACGCTGGCTGAACGGCGCGTCTCCGGCTCCTCTATCGGCAAGATCCTTGGCAAGATGCTGCGGATGGTGCCGGGATTGCGGGGGGCGACAACCGGGCGGTTCTATTACCCTAAGAAGGGCTTTGGGCAGATATCGGCGGCCATGGTCAGCGCGGCAGAGGTACAGGGGGCCCACTTTGACTTTGGCGCCGACATTGTGCGGATTGAGCGGGACGGCAACCGGGTGACCGGGATCGTCACCAAGGTGGATGGCAAGGAAGTGCGCCGGGAGGCGACGCAGGTCTATTCGACCATTCCGCTGACCACCATTGTCCGGCTGATGGACCCGCCGCCCCCGGCCGAGGTGATCGAGGCTGCCAAAGCGATCCGCTTTCGCGGCATGATCCTTGTCTATCTGATCCTCGAAACCGACCAGTTCACCGAATATGACGCGCATTACTTTCCGGAACTGTCGATCCCGATCAGCCGCATGTCGGAACCGAAGAACTATAGTTCGGCCACGGGCCCCAAGGGCCGCACCATCCTTTGCGCTGAATTGCCCTGCGATCCGGGCGAGAAATGGTGGGATATGTCAGATGAGGAGCTTGGCAGGCATTATTGCGAATGGCTCGGCCAACTTGGCCTGCCTGTCAAGGTGCCGGTGATCCGCACGGAGACGCGGCGCATTGCCCATGCCTATCCGGTCTATGACCTTGACTATCAACGGCATTTCGAGGCGGTGGACGGCTGGCTTTCCTCGCTCGACGGGTTCCTGAGTTTCGGGCGGCAGGGGCTTTTTGCCCATGACAATACCCATCACGCCTTTGCCATGGCCTATGCGGCCGCCGAGGTGCTGGGCAAGGACGGGGCCATAGACCGGGCCGCGTGGGCGCGCCATCGGGCCGAGTTCGAACATCACCGGGTGGAGGACTAGGTGCGTCATATCCGGACCGACATCCTGATGTATCATTCGGTGTCGGACCGGGGTGGTGCGACCGCTGTCGCGCCGGATGTCTTTGCCATGCAGATGCGCATCCTGGCGCAAAGCGGTATCCCGGTCTTGACCATGGATGGCTGGCTGGCGGCGCGTCAGGCGGGCAGTTTGCCGCACCGGTCGGTGGTGATAACCTTTGACGACGGTTTTCAGGATTTCGCCGAGATGGCCTGGCCGGTGCTGCGCAGCCATGGGTTGCTGCCGATCGTCTATCTGCCGACCGGCCGGGTGGGTGGCGTGGAAGATTGGTATGGCACGGACGCGCGGCCGCGCCCCCTGATGGGTTGGGATACGATCCGCGCCCTGACCCGTGAGGGGGTGCTTTTTGGCAGCCATACGGTCAGCCATCCGAACCTCAATGCGCTGGACGCGGCAGAGTTGGGGCGGGAACTGTCGCAGTCGCGGGCGGAAATGACCCAGCGGCTGGGTGTGCAGCCCCGCCATTTCGCCGCGCCTTATGGGCTTGCCAACCGCAAGGTGCGGGCAGAGATTGCGCGGCATTATGACAGTTCCGTCTCCACCCGGTTGGGACAGGTGGGGGCTGGGCGGCAGGCGCATGATCTGCCGCGGATCGAGATGTTCTATTTCTCGGACGCGGCGCGCTGGCGGGCGCATCTGGCCGGGCAGGGGCAGTTTTATCTGGCGCGGCGTCAGGCGCTGCGGGCGGTCAAGAACCGGATCATGAACCCCTGGCGGGGGCTTTGATGTCGATCACGCGCGATTTCAGCCGGGGTGTGGCGTGGATGGCCTTGGGCAACTGGGTCGAACAAGCGGTGAATTTCGCCGTATTCGTCACGCTCGCCCGGCTTTTGGGGGCCAGTGACTATGGGCTTTTGGCCATGGCGTCGGTCTTTATCGTCATGTGCGAGGCTTTGGTGCGCGAGAGCTTGTCGGAATATCTGATTTCCGCCAAGAACCCTGCGCCCGAGGATATGAATGCCACCTTTTGGCTGTTGACCGGTTTTGGTCTGTTGCTGGCCTTGGGGCTTGCGGCCGCTTCCGGTCTGGCCGCCCGGCTTTACGGGGAGGCGCAGGTGCAGTGGCTGATCCTTGCACTTTGCCCCAGCATCGTGATCGTGGCGATGAATGCGGTGCCGGTGGCCTTGTTGCGACGCACTCTTTCCTTTCGCATTCTGGCGATCCGCGCGGTGGCCGGGGCGGTGCTTGGCGGGATCACCGGTATTGGCATGGCGCTGGCTGGTCTGGGTGTCTGGAGTTTTGTCGGCCAGTGGCTGGTGATGATTGGCACCAATGCGGTTCTGGCATGGGTGGCGGCGGACTGGCGGCCCGGGCTTGCAACCTCCGCCCGGCAGATGATGACGGCGGCGCGGTTCGGGCTGCATGTGATCGGCATGCGGCTGGGGGAGTTGACGGCGGGACAGGTGCCGACGGTGGCCATCGGCGCCACATTGGGGCCAGAGGCGACGGGGCTTTATGCCGTGGCCTGGAAACTGATCGAGACCCTGTCCTTTCTTCTGGTGACGCCGATCCGCCAGGCCTCTCAATCGGCCTTTGCGGCCCTGATGCGGCAGGGGGAGGGCGCGGGCGATCTTTTACAGGACATAAGCCGGCTGAGCAGCGCCATTGCCGTGCCTTTCTTTTGCGGCCTGGCGCTATTGTCGGGGCCGATGGTGGCGCTGGTCTTTGGCGCGGGATGGGAAAGTGCGGCGCCGGTTCTGGCGGTTCTGTCGGCCATCGGCATCTATCTTTGTCTGGCGCGGGTTCAGGTTTCCTTTTGTCTGGCCGCGGGTGCACCGGGGCCGGTGGCATTGGTCTTGTGGGTGACGGCGGGCCTTATCGCCGCCTTGATCCTTTT
>JBARVM010000421.1:0-2157 GCA_049646265.1 Paracoccaceae bacterium | reverse complement strand
TGGTCGATCACCGGCACCCGCAGATGCCGCTGGGCCCAAAGGATCGTGTCCGGGTCCGCCCGCTCTCCCGCCAGAAACAGCGCGCGCATGGAGGAGATGTCGTAATCCTTTACCAGCTTGCCTTCGGGGTCGTCCCGCTTGATGGCGCGCAGCGCGGTGGGGGCGGTGAAAAAGCTGCGGACCTTATGGTCTTCGATCACCCGCCAGAAGGTGCCCGCATCGGGCGTGCCAACCGGCTTGCCCTCGAAGATGATGGTGGTGCAACCGGCGATCAGCGGCGCATAGCAGATGTAGCTGTGGCCAACGACCCAGCCCACGTCAGAGGCGGCCCAGAAGACATCGCCCGCCGCACAATCGTAAATCGCCTTCATCGTCCAGTTCAGCGCGACAAGATGGCCCGCGGTCGGGCGCACCACGCCCTTGGGCGCGCCGGTGGTGCCAGAGGTGTAAAGGATATAGGCGGGGTGATTGCCCTCGACCGGGGTGCAGGGCGCGGGGGCGACGCCGGATTGAAAATCAACCCAGTCGTAATCCCGCCCGGAGATCATGCTGGCCCGCGCCATATCGCGCTGAAAGATAACGCAAAAGTCCGGCTTGTGCGCGGCCTGTTCGATGGCCGCGTCAACCAGCGGCTTGTAGGTGACGGTGCGACCGGGTTCGAGCCCGCAGGAGGCGGCGAGGATCGCCTTGGGCCGGGCGTCGTCGATCCGCACGGCCAGCTCATTCGCCGCAAAGCCGCCGAAGACCACCGAATGGATGGCGCCAAGCCGGGCACAGGCCAGCATCGCCTCGAGTGCTGCGGGGATCATCGGCATATAGATGATGACGCGGTCGCCCTTGCCGACCCCCTTGGCGCTGAGCGCCCCGGCCAAAAGCGCCACCCGTTCACGCAACTGGTGATAGGTTATGGTCTCCACGCTGCCCGTCATCGGGCTGTCATGGATGATAGCGGTGCGGTCGCCGTGCCCGGCCTCTACATGGCGGTCAACGGCGTTCCAGCAGCCATTGACGCGGGCCTCGGTGAACCATTCGAAAAAGGGGGCGCGACGGGCATCGAGCGCACGGTCGGGGGGCGTTACCCAGTCGATCCCTTGCGCGGCGGCCAGCCAGAACCCCTCGGGGTCTTGCCGCCATCCATCCATGGCTGCCTGATAGGCTCCGCTCGAAGACATGCCGTAACCCTCCTCTTGCGCATAAAATCAGGTTAGGCCGCAGTCCGGTTCAAGGCAATTGGATTTGCGTCGGCGCCGGTGGGGCAGATTGACGCCGCTGGTAATAGGGCGGCGCAGCCAAAAAGGCGGGGCAAATCCGCCGCCTGCCGCCTTAGCCGTAATGCGACACGGGCGTGCCCGCGATGGCCGACATGTTCAAAAGCCCCCGCGCCGTGATCGAAGGGGTGCAGATATGTGCGCGGTTCCCCATGCCCATCAGGATTGGCCCCACCTCCAACCCGCCGGCCTTCATCTTGAGGATATTGCGGGCGGTATTGGCGGCATCGGTAAAGGCAAAGATCAGTATATTTGCAGGCCCCGACAGGCGGCTGTTGGGGAAGATCCGTTCGCGCAGGTCAGGGTCAAGTGCCGCATCAACAGACATTTCCCCGTCAAAGGTAAAGTCAACGCCGCGCGCGGTCAGAATATCCATGGCGGCACGCATGCGCCTGCCGGAATCCGTATCGAGATTGCCGAAATTGGAATGAGAGCAAAGCGCCACTTGCGGCGTCACGCCAAAGCGCCGGGCGTGGCGCGCCGCTCCGATGGTGGCGAGCGCGATCTGATCGGGCGTTGGCACCGCATTCACATGCGTATCGGCGACAAAAAGCGGCCCGTCTTCCTGAATCATCAAGGACAGCGCGCCAGAAGGCGCCAGCCCGTCGCGGCCAAGAATCTGGTTCACATAGCTCAGATGCCACAGATATTGGCCGAATGTGCCACAGATCATGCTGTCAGCCTCGCCCCGATGCACGGCGACAGCGGCAATGGCCGTGGAATTGGTGCGCAAGACCGCCCTTGCGATATCGGGGGACACGCCGCGCCGTTCCATCAAGAGATGATAGGTCTGCCAATAGTCGCGGTAGCGGCTGTCATTTTCCGGGTTCACAATCTCCAGATCCCTGTCAGGACGGATGGGCAGACCGGCGCGTTCACAGCGCAAGGC
>JBARVM010000420.1:0-2735 GCA_049646265.1 Paracoccaceae bacterium | reverse complement strand
AGGCTGGTGACAATGGCCGTGGTAGTTCTTAGTGTTTTGCGCATCGCGATACTCCTGCGATTGAGGCGTTACTCTTGCCTCAGATGTGGTCTGGTCCGCCCTGTTAGGCAATAACCGAAATTCGAGGCGGCGGCGCGATGGGCGGAAAAACAAGGGGATTTGGCGTGTTATCGCCTATCGGCCCACAAAAGCCCGGGGGACCGTTGCGTGACCGGTCTGTCAATCGTCGCTGTCGCTCTCGCCATCATCCTCGCTGCCGTGGATTTTCGCGGGGATGGGCGCCAGGGTCGGGTCAATGCGATGCAGTTTCAAAAGCTGGCCGACCAGAGAGCGCGGCTTGGGAACGCCATCGAATTTCTCAACTATGCGGGCACGCATGCGCCGTCCGTAGAGGTGGATTGAATAGGTCCGATCGGTGACATAGGGGCTGACGTCGAAACCCGGCCGGGTCATCAGCGCCCGGTCGCGATAGGCAAAGGGGTAAAGCGCGACACTGTCCATCGCATGGCGGACCTCGCCGGTCTTCTTCAGGAAGTGGGTCAGGGCATGCGGCCCCCAGACACCCCAGGGCTGTTCGCCCGCATGAACCGGGTTGCCGGCATCGCGTGCCGCCTCCAGCTCTGCCTGATAATCGGGGCCGTACCATTCGGGGATGGCATATTCGTCGCTGGTATAGTCGAGCAGTGCTGCCAGCGTCTGGCTGTCACGCGGCAGGCCCAGCACGCCGCCATTGACGTGTTTTTCGCTTTCCCAAGCATGAAAATGGCCGCTCTCCGTCTCGAAACGCTTGACGCAATAGGCATCGGTATCGGCCCAGATCATGTCATCGTTTTTCGCCAGAAGGTGATAGCGGAAGAGATCGGAATGAAGTGCGGGGCTGGAGGTGCGGGCATGGCGCAGAAAGTTGGTCTGCGGCAGGATCGCATTGGCGTCGGCATGTTCGATCCCCTCTGGCGCGTTGCCGATCGGCGCGTAGGAGTAGAGTTTGACGTGATGGCCGCAGTCGAGGAAGGATTTCAGGCAGAGCTGTTCGAGAAAGCTCAGATCCCCGCCGATCCAAAGCGCGCCGATCTGAAAATCCTTGGCCATGTCCTGTGCCCCTGCCTGCGGTTGGATGTCTTTTGACTTTCTATCGTTCGCGCCGCCCGGATGGCCAGCCAAAACGGCTGGCGCAGGGGAGATGACCAGCAGTCAGGCGGAATTTATTCCGACTATAATAGTAAGGTATTGACCCGGTCGACGGCAAAACGTAACCCTGAGCCTATATCCGATAAAAGGAATCAGAAATGCGCAGCCTTGTTCCAGCCCTTCTTTGCGGCCTTCTGGCCAGTCCGGCACTGGCCGACGATGTGGTCAATGTCTATTCGCACCGCCAGCCAGAGTTGGTACAGCCGCTCTTTGACGCCTTTACCGCCGAAACCGGGATCGCGGTGAATGTGGCGCATGTCGACAAGGGTTTGAGCGAGCGGTTGCAGGCCGAGGGTGATCGCAGCCCCGCCGATCTGGTGATGACCGTCGATATTGCCCGGCTTTCGCAGATTGTCGAGGCGGGCGTGACGCAGCCGGTCACCTCGGACATCCTGCAGGCCAATATCCCCGCCACTTTCCGCGATCCGGGCAATCAATGGTTCGGCCTGACCAGCCGGGCAAGGATTGTCTATGCCTCTAACGAGCGGGTCAGCGACGGCGATGTCACGACCTATGAGGATCTGGCTGATCCCAAATGGAAGGGCCGTATCTGCACCCGCCCCGGCTCTCACGACTATAATCTGGCGTTGATGGCGGCGATGATCGCCCATCATGGCGAGGAATATGCCCGCAACTGGGCCGCCGGCCTGCGCGCCAATCTGGCCCATCGGCCCGAAGGCAGCGACCGCGATCAGGTCAAGTCGATCTGGGCGGGCGAATGCGACATATCGCTCGGCAATACCTATTACATGGGCGAAATGCTGGCGGACCCGGAGCAAAAGGCATGGGCGGATTCGGTGCATATCATCTATCCGACCTTCGAGGATGGCGGCACGCATGTGAATATCTCGGGCGTAGCCATGACCCATGCGGCGCCGCACCGCGAGGCGGCGTTGAAGCTGATGGAGTTCCTGTCATCGGATGCGGCGCAAAAGATCTATGCCGAAACCAACCATGAGTTTCCGGTGAACCCTACAGTTCCCCGTTCGGCGCTGGTGGAAAGCTGGGGACCCTTTACCCCCGACACGGCCGATCTTGCCGAACTTGCCCGTTTGCGCCCGACAGCCCTGCGGCTGATGGAGGAAGTGCAGTTCGACGGCTGAAACGGCCTGAACGTCTGGCAGAGAGACCGGGGGGCGCGGGCCGCAGGGCTTGGTGCCCCCTTCCCTATTCGGCGGCGAGGGCGATCGTCGGCTGGCCGACCAGTTGCGCATCGGTCGCTTTCGCCAACCGCTCGATATCGGCCATGAAGCGGCCGCGCAGATCGGCAAGTTGGGTCGGGGCTAAGCCGTAATCGGGGGCCAGTTGCGGCTGACGGGCATGAAAGCCGATCAGCCGGTCTTGCTGGCCCGGTTGCAGGCGGATCGCCTGTGCCTGCAGCCGCTGAACCATCGCTACGGCGGTTGCGGTCACGCGCGGTTTGGGCAGGGGCTGGATCGGCTGACGCAGGCTGATGCCGGGCACAAGGGCGCCGAGCGATTGCTGGGGCGAGGTGCGCGACAGCTGAATGATCAGTTCGCCTACACCCAGCTCCTCAGTCAGGGCCA
>JBARVM010000419.1:0-12085 GCA_049646265.1 Paracoccaceae bacterium | reverse complement strand
GCCCGCAGGCCGCCGCAGACGGTAATCTCGCCGCAGGCCATATAGGGGAAAGCCTCGTTCGAGATGTCCTGATCGACGATCTCTTGCAAAAGCGTCCGCGCCTTGGGGCCAGCAACGGAAAACTGCGCCCAGGCTTCGGTGGTGGAAATCAGCTGCACATCCATGTCCGGCCAAAGGCACTGGCGACAAAATTCCATATGGCGGTAGACGCCGACGGCATTGGCGGTGGTGGTGGTGACAACGAAGTTATCCTCGGCCAGGCGCGCGGCGGTGCCGTCATCCATGACTATGCCATCCTCGCGCAGCATCAGCCCATAGCGGACCTTGCCGACCGGCAGTTTGGCGAAAGGGTTGGCGTAGATACGGTTGAGAAACTCGCCCGCATCCTTGCCCTGCACGTCGATCTTGCCAAGCGTGGTCACGTCGCAGATTCCAACGGTGGCACGTGTTGTCTTTACTTCCCGGTCCACCGACTGGCGCCAGTGGGTTTCGCCGGGGCGCGGGAACCATTGGGCGCGCAGCCACATGCCCACCTCGACAAAGACCGCGCCCTGTTCCTTGGCCCAGTGATGACTTGGCGTCAGGCGGGTCGGGCGGAAATCCTTTGCCGCGGACCGGCCCGCATAGGCCGCGATCGGTACCGGCGAATAGGGCGGCCGGTAGATGGTGGTGCCGGTTTCGGGTATGCTCTTGCCGGTCAGTTCGGCCATCACCGCAAGACCGGTGACATTGGCGGTCTTGCCCTGATCGGTCGCCATGCCAAGCGTCGTATAGCGCTTGAGATGCTCGACAGAGGTGAAGTTTTCCTGATGGGCCAGTTTGATATCCTTGACCGTCACGTCATTTTGCTGATCGACCCAGGCGCGGCCCTTCTTGTGTGGCACGAACCACAGGGGTTTGAGGTCAACCGGCATGTCTTCGGCCTCGGGCAGGGCGGCCGCCCTGGCCTTGATGCCGAGGTCGCCGAGGGCAGCAACGGCGGCCTTGGCGCCCCCAGAAAGCGCGCCGTGGGTGGAAAAATCCCCCCGCGCGGCCCCGGCCACAGACATGCCGGGCGGCAGATCGGCGGGCACGAAAGCCTGTAGCGCGTCGTTCCAGGCGGGGCGGTTGCGCTGGTGACAGGTCAGATGCAGGTTGGGGTTCCAGCCGCCGGAAACGGCAAGCGCATCGCATGTCACGTTCCGCTCTGCCCCGCCGGCGTCACGCACGGTGATTTCGCGCAGGCCAAGGCGGCCACGGCTGTTGGTGACCATTTCGCCCTTGCGCGCGTCGATGATCGCCGCGACAGAGACACCCTTGGCCGTAAGGTCTGCCGCTGTGCGCAACCC
Source organism: Paracoccaceae bacterium (assembly GCA_049646265.1). GTDB lineage: Bacteria > Pseudomonadota > Alphaproteobacteria > Rhodobacterales > Rhodobacteraceae > TMP-24. Next base: position 10,757 of record JBARVM010000419.1, on the reverse strand, counting down.
ATCTTCGTTATTGGTGAAAAGGGCGACGCGCTGGCCCGGCGTGACCGCCCAGCGGTTGGCATAGCTGCGCATGGCCCCGGCCATCATGATGCCGGGCCGGTCGTTGTTTTCAAAGGCGATGGGCCGTTCGGTCGCCCCGGCGCAAAGGATCGCGCGGCCCGAATAGATCCGCCAGAGGATCTGGCGCGGGCGGCCGGGCAGGGGCGCTGGCAGATGGTCGCTGACACGTTCCAGAGCCGAATAGATGCCGTGATCATAAGCGCCTAGGACCGTGGTGCGCGTCATCAGCCGAACATTGGGCAGGCCGGCCAGTTCCGCCACAGCCGCTGCCGCCCAGTCCGCGCCGGACTGATCGCCAAGCGCAAGGTTTTCGGCATTCAGCCGCCCGCCCATGCGGAAATCCTCGTCCGCCAGAATGACCCGGGCGCCAGCGCGCCCGGCGGTCAGTGCGGCGGCAAGCCCGGCCGGACCGGCACCGATGATCAGAAGATCGCAGTGCAGAAACCCCTTGTCATAAGCGTCGGGGTCTTCCTCCATCGATAGGCTGCCCAGACCGGCGGCGCGGCGGATGATCGGCTCGTAGAGCTTTTCCCAAAAAGCGCGCGGCCACATGAAGGTCTTGTAGTAAAAACCCGCCGCAAAGAAGGGCGACAAAAGGTCGTTGACGCCCATCGCATCGAATTTGAGCGAGGGCCAGCGGTTCTGGCTATGTGCCTCCAACCCCTGAAAAAGTTCGGCGACAGTGGCGCGGGTGTTCGGCTCGCGCCGCGCGCCTGTGCGCAGTTCTACCAATGCGTTCGGCTCTTCCGACCCGGCAGAGATCGGGCCGCGCGGCCGGTGATATTTGAAGCTGCGCCCCATCAGCCGAACACCGTTGGCCAGAAGCGCCGAGGCGAGCGTGTCACCGGCGAAACCCTGATAGTTCATCCCGTCGAACTGAAAGTTCAATGTGGCCGACCGGTCAATCTGGCCGCCTGCCAACCGATTGTTCTGGCTCATTTCTTGGCCCCTTTTTGTGCGGCCAATGCAACATCGCGGGCCAGCTCCACTGCGGTGATTTCATGGGTGACGGTATTACGGGTAACCACAAGCCAACTGCGGTCACCCTGTTCATGGTACCAAAGTTCGCGGTGCAGACCGGCGGGATTGTCTCGCAGATAAAGATATTCGTAAAAGGCGCGCGGCGCGTCCTCGGCCTGCCAGTCGGGCCGGTTGATCAGGCTTGCGTCGCCAAGATAGGTAAATTCCTGCGCGTCGCGAGGGCCAAGCAATGGGTGGTTGATGATCATCGTGAATGGCTCCTCAATGCAGATTGGGCTGGGCGCCCATGCCTTTTTCGTCGATCATCAGGCCCTTTTCGAACCTGTCGAACCGATAGGCGCGGGCGGTGGGGTGTGGGCTGTCGGTGGCCAGCAGATGGGCAAAGCACCAGCCGGAGGCAGGCGTTGCCTTGAAGCCGCCGTAACACCAGCCGCCGTTGAAATAGAGCCCTTCGACCCCGGTCTTGTCGATGATGGGTGATCCATCCATCGACATGTCCATAATGCCGCCCCACATGCGCAACAGGCGGGCGCGGCCGATCATTGGCATCAGGCTCATCCCGCCTTCGCAGACATCCTCGACCACGGCCAGACCGCCGCGCTGTGCATAACTGTTATATCCGTCGATATCGCCGCCAAAGACCAGCCCGCCCTTGTCCGACTGGCTGACATAGAAATGGCCCGCGCCATAGGTGATGACGCCCGGAAGGACCGGCTTCAACCCTTCGGAAACGAAAGCTTGCAGCACGTGGCTTTCGATCGGCAAACGCATGCCCGCATGGGACATGACCTTGGACGAGGAACCGGCAACCGCAACGCCAACCTTGCGCGCGCCGATAAAGCCACGTGTCGTCTCGACCCCGGTGATGCGGCCATCGACGATGCGCATTCCGGTAACTTCGCATTGCTGGATCAAATCGACGCCGCGCATGTCGGCGCCGCGCGCATAGCCCCAGGCCACGGCATCGTGGCGCACCGTGCCGCCACGTCGTTGCAGCAAGCCGCCCTTGATCGGAAAGCGCGCGTTTTCGAAGTTGAGGAAGGGGGCAAGTTTCCGCACCCCCTCTTTGTCGAGAAGCTCGGCATCGACGCCGTTCAGCCGCATGGCATTGCCACGCCGGCAATAGGCATCGCGCTGCGCGTCGGTATGGCAGAGGTTCAGAACCCCGCGCTGGCTGACCATGGCGTTATAGTTGAAATCCTGCTCCAGCCCTTCCCATAGCTTCATGGAAAATTCGTAGAAGGGCTCGTTTCCGTCCAAAAGGTAGTTGGAGCGGATGATGGTGGTATTGCGCCCGACATTGCCGCCGCCAAGATAGCCCTTTTCCAGAACCGCGATGCGGGCCTGCTTGAACTCCTTGGCTAGGTAATAGGCGGTTGCCAGCCCGTGGCCGCCGCCACCGACGATGACATAGTCGTAACTTGCCTGTGGTTCTGGGTCGCGCCAGGCGGCGGTCCAGCCCTTATGGCCTGTCAACGCCTCTTTGATGACACGAAAACCGGAATAGCGCATGGCGAACCCTCATCTGATTTCGCGCATCATGGCGAAAGGCGATTTTTGCGCCATAGCCGTTTCGGACATAAACTTGTCTGTTTTGGACAGGCGTTACGATTTCTTGGTGCGGCTGATCAGGCAGTGTAGCTGCGCCATGCATCGGACAGCTTCGCATTGCAGATGCTGCCGCCCCGCGATAAGGAAAGGGCGCCAGATGAAGGTGCCCCTAGCACCCGCCACGTGACGGAGAGACCGATGCCAAGCCCGCCAAAGCCCGCCAAGGACTGCATGACCATGCAAGAGTTGCGCGCGGCCATCGACGGGCTGGATGCGGAACTGGTTCAGGTGCTTGTGCGCCGCGCTGCCTATATCGACCGCGCCGCCGAACTGAAGCTGGCGCTGGATATGCCCGCGCGCATCGACCAACGGATTGAAGAGGTGGTCGCCAATGTCCGCCGCAGTGCCGAAGCGCAGGGGCTGGACGCCGAATTGGCCGAGGGCCTTTGGCGCAGGATCATCGACTGGTCCATCGCACGCGAAGAGGCCGCCTTTCGCAAGGCCGGCCAAAAGGGCTGAAGCGGCCGCCGCTATAAGGACAGATAACCGATAGAGGCAAAGACCAGCCCAACCGCGCCCCATTGCGCCATGCTCATCCGCTCTTTCAGGAAGAGCCAGGCCAGCACGATCGTGACCATGCCAAAGGTGGCAGAGGCCGCAGAGGCAAATTCCGGGTGCGGCAGGTTTCCTGCCGCCAGCACCATCGACAATGCCCCGGCATCGGCAGCCCCCATCACCAGCAAAAGCTGCCAGGGCAACTGGCCGAGCCGTGGCAGGGGGGCGATCATGAACGCGGCCGCGCCAAGCGCCAGCATCGATACGAAACGCGCCAATAGGACGTTAGGCAAGGTGCCAACAACTGCTGTTGCGGCCTGACCGAAAGCAAAGGTAAGGGCAAAACCTGCCATTGCCGCAACGGCCCACAGGATCGCGGCACGGCGGCGACGGGCGGCATCCTGATCCTCTGCCTCCACGCCATCCGCAGCATCCTCTTGGGTCAGGTGGGCGCTGATCGTCACACCCGCCACCACCAGAAAGACGGCAATCCATTGCCCGACCGAGGGCGTCTGGCCCTGCCAAGCCGCCCAGCAGAAGGACAGGATGGGAAAGGCCCCGACAATGGGCGAGACGAGCCGCACGGGCCCTTCGTCAAAGGCGCGGTAAAGGCTGTAGCCCGCCAGCGCATAGGTGAGCCCCGCGGCAACCGACAGGGCGACGGCGGCGGCGCTGAACTCTGCCAGCATGTCGCGTGTCACATGCCCCCCGGCAAGTGCCACCAGAAAGATCATCACCAACCCGCCGGAAAGAACCAGCAAAAAGGCCCATGCGGCACCGATTTCGCGTGTCGCGAACCGCACCAGAAGATCGTGAAGACCCCAGGCGAGCGCCGCCCCGATCCCCAATGAAAGTGACAACATCCTGCCTCTGCCCCCGCGTGACTGGCCCCATTAGTCGACGAAAAGCCAACCCACGTCCAGAGTGCAAGGAAACATGCCGGTTCGGTCATTGACAATCGTCGCGCCGTCTTTGACCTTTGCGTCACAAGACTGACCGGAAGGGGGGCGGAATGAGCGTCGAACTTATTCGCGCGATGCCGTGCTGGCAGGGCAAGATAGCGGCGGAACTGCTGAGCGGCGGGCTGTCGAACGAGAACTGGAAAGTTACCGATAATGTAGGCAGTTATGTCGTGCGCCTTGGTCGCGACCTGCCATTTCATCACGTCTTTCGCGACCGCGAACTTGCTGCCTCGCGCGCCGCGCATGCGGCGGGCTTTGCCCCGGCGGTTCACCATGCCGAACCCGGGGTGCTGGTTGTCGGCTTTGTCGAGGGGCGCACCTGGACAGAGGCGGACATGCGCGCCGAACCGGCCCGTATCGCAAAGCTTCTGCGCAATTTTCACCAAGCGATGATGGCAGGGATCGAAGGGCCGCCTTCGATCTTCTGGGTCTTTCATACGATCCGCGATTATGCCGCCACGCTGAAGGCCAAGCGAAGCCGCTTTGCCCCACAGCTGCCCGCACTTTTGACGCTGGCGGCGGGATTGGAAAAGGTGCAGGTACCCCTGCCGATCATCTTCGGCCATCATGATCTCTTGCCGGGAAATTTCCTCGACGACGGCAAGAAACTTTGGCTGATCGACTTTGAATATGCCGCCTTTGGCACGGCCATGTTCGATCTGGCCGGGGTTGCCGGTAATGCTGGCATGGATAGGGACGCGGCGGCAGAGCTGATCGCCACCTATTTCGGCAGCAGTGCCGAACCTGCCATGACGAAAAGTTTCGACGCGATGAAATGCGCCGCACTTTTACGCGAGGCGATGTGGGCGATGATCTCTGAACAGTTCATGAATGCGCCCGGGGCCGATTACGACGCCCATGCGCGGGACTATTTGGCGCGGCTTGATCAGGCGGTCGCGCAGTACCAACAAACCCATGGAAAGATATCCTCATGACCGACGCCACCCAGACGCAGTTGCCTGACCGGGCCCAGATCATCGTCATTGGCGGCGGGATCATCGGCTGTTCCACCGCCTACCATCTGGCGCGCGACCACAAGGCCGATGTCCTGCTGTTGGAGCAGGGGCAATTGACCAGCGGTTCCACATGGCATGCGGCGGGGCTGGTGGGGCAGTTACGCTCCTCTGCCTCGATCACGCGGGTGCTGAAATATTCGGTGGAGCTTTACAAGGGGTTGGCGGCCGAAACCGGGCTGGAGACAGGCTGGAAGATGACCGGCTGCCTGCGGCTGGCCACCAACGAGGATCGCTGGATCGAATATAACCGTCTGGCAACCACCGCGAAAAGCTTCGGGATGGAGATGCATCTGATCTCGCCGGAGGAGGTCAAGCGCATGTGGCCCCTTATGGATGTCTCGGACCTTGTCGGGGCCAGCTGGTTGCCGACCGACGGGCAGGCCAGCCCGTCAGACATTACCAACAGTCTGGCCAAGGGCGCCCGGATGCATGGCGCGCGCATTGTCGAAGGTGTCCGTGTCACCGGATTTGGCCAGGCAGAGGATGGGCGCATCACCTCGGTCAAGACCACAGCGGGGGAGGTGGCCTGCGAAAAGGTGGTCAATTGCGCCGGTCAATGGGCGCGGCAGGTCGGCGCCATGGCCGGGATCAATGTGCCGCTGCAGGCCGTTCGCCACCAATATATCATTACCGAAAAGATCCCCGGCCTTGCCGCTGATGCGCCTACCCTGCGCGACCCCGACCGGCGCACCTATTTCAAGGAAGAGGTGGGGGGCCTCGTGATGGGCGGCTACGAGCCGAACCCGCAACCCCTGCATACCGGCGATATCCCCGCGGACTGGCAGTTTCACCTTTTTGACGATGATTTCGACCATTTCGGCCAGCATCTGATAGAGGCGATGGCGCGGGTTCCGGCACTGGAGAAGGTCGGCGTCAAGCAGATGATCAACGGGCCCGAAAGCTTTACGCCAGATGGCAATTTCATTCTCGGGTCGGCGCCGGAATGCGCCAATATGTTCGTCGGTGCCGGGTTCAATGCCTTTGGCATTGCCTCGGGTGGTGGCGCCGGCTGGGTTCTGGCTGATTGGGTGATGACGGGCGAGGCGCCCTTGGACCTCTGGACAGTCGATATCCGCCGCTTTTCCGGCATGCATCGGGATCGCGACTGGGTGCGTGACCGCACGTGCGAGGCCTATGGCAAACATTACACCGTCGGTTTCCCGCATGAGGAATATCAGTCCGGCCGCCCGCTTCTGACCTCGCCCCTGTACCAGCGGCTGCAGGCAGAGGGGGCGGTCTTCGGTTCCAAGCTTGGATGGGAGCGGCCGAACTGGTTCGCCCCGCAAGGGCAGGAGGCGCGCGACATCTATTCGATGGGGCGGCAGAACTGGTTCGACGCGGTCGGCAATGAGCATCGCCATTGCCGAGAGGCGGTCGGGCTTTTCGACCAGTCTTCCTTTGCCAAATATGAGGTGACGGGGAAGGCGGCGGCAGAGGCGCTCGACCTAATCTGCGCCAACAATATCCTGCGCCCGACCGGGGCCTTGACCTATACGCAACTGCTCAACAGCCGGGGCGGGATAGAGTGTGACCTGACCGTGGCGCGGCTTGCAGACGATCTTTTCTATCTGGTGACTGGCACCGGGTTTCGCACCCACGATCTGGCCTGGATTGCCGACCATCTGCCCAAGGGCGATGTGGCGATCCGCGATGTGACCGAAGGCTGGGGCACGCTGTCGCTGATGGGGCCGCGGGCACGGGATGTGCTGGCGGCGATGACAGGGGACGACTTGTCCAACAGCGGCTTTCCCTTTGGCCAGTGCCGGGAGATCACGCTTGCCGGGATCAAGGTGCGCGCCCTGCGTCTGACCTATGTGGGGGAACTGGGGTGGGAATTGCATGTGCCTCTGGCCGCGACGGGCGATCTTTATGACGCGCTGATGGCGGCGGGGGCGGGGGTCGCGATCCGGCCCGTGGGGTACCGGGCGCTCGAAAGCCTGCGGCTGGAGAAGGGCTATCGCGCCTGGTCTTCCGACATCACCCCCAACGACACGCCGCTTGAGGCTGGTCTTGGCTGGGCCGTCAAGCTGCAGACCGACCGCGATTTCCTGGGACGCGCGGCGCTGACAGAGGCGTCGAACCGGCCGCAGGTGAAACGGCTGGCCGGTTTCGCGCTCGACGATCCCTCGGCAGTGCTCTTGGGGCGAGAGACGATTTTGCGCAATGGCCAGCCGGTCGGCTATCTGACTTCGGGCGGCTATGGCTACAGCCTTGGCCACAATATCGGCTATGGCTATGTGCGCGACAGCGGCGGGGTCAGCGACGCTTTTCTGACCTCGGGCCAGTATGAGCTGGTCGTCGCGGCAAAGACCTATCCGGCCCGTCTGAGCCTTGCGCCCTTCTATGATCCGAAGGGCAGCAAGATCAGGGTCTGATCAGGTCTGGTCACGCCCGTAATAATGGCTGACGACATGTTCCGCCTCGGCGAAGAATAGCCAGCGTTGGGCAAAGGCGCCGGTCAGATGCAGGGCCAGCGCCAAGAGCATGGTGACAAGTGAGGCTGGCAGAACGGCAAGCACCAGGGCTGGCAGGACGGCACCAAGGGACAGCGATAAAAAGCGCAGCTTGCGGGCGTGTTTGCGCCCGACCACATGGATCATTTCGCGCATCACATAATTGCCGGCCGTATGGGCCGGCATGAAGACCCGCATATCGCCAAGCCCGCCAAGCCCGGTGGCCGTACCAAGGCTGGCGCCCGCCGTGGCAAAACGCCCGTCCCCCAACGCATAGGCGGCAATCATCGCCACCCCGGTCGTCAGGCACAGCAGGACCGACAGGCTGCCCAGCCCGGCAAGGATCGAGCCGCCTGCCGCGGAAAAGGCCATGAAGAGCACCGGCGTTGTCCAGTGGTTCCAGCGCGGCACGGTCTTGAGCTGCGCATAGATCATCGAGGTGCAGAAAATCGTTGCAAGGCAAAGGGCCGCCGCGATGAGGCCGAGGGGGCCACCCGCCATTTCCTGGCCCGTCAACCCCAAACCGGCTGGGCCGAAGGCTGCGGTAAAGGCGACCGGTGCGGTCGCCAGAAGGGCCGCGACAGAGGCCCAGCCTTCGCGGCTCAGCCAGCTTGTCCGCCACTGGGTAAAGGCGCGAAGCGCCCGTTGTGGATTGCCAAGGTGAAAGGTGGAGGCGAGAAGACCGGCCACGGCAAAGCCGTAGCCCGCGCCAAAGGCGACAATCGCCGCCATGCCGTCGGGCCGGATCAGCCCCAGGTTAAGAAAGAAAAGAAAGCCGAAGCCAAGACCCGACAGGACGGTGAAGAGGATGACGGAAGGGGCGGGATGCATCAGAACTTCTCCAGCAAACGGTCGAGCCAGCCGGCAAAACCGGTGGTCTTGATGTCCAAAAGCGGCGCCAGGGGCGAGGCCTCTTCGGGGCGGCCCTTCTTGCGCGGCGGCAGGTAGCGGTTGACCGGCTTGGTACCAAGCTCGGGCATCAGCGCGAAACCTTCGCGTTCGGCCACAAGCTGACTTACCGCACTGTCCGGGTCGCCAAGATCGCCGAAATGGCGGGCGCCTGTCGGGCAGGTGCGCACGCAGGCGGGCTGCCGATCCTCTTCCGGTAGGTTTTCGTTATAGATACGGTCGACGCACAGGGTGCATTTCTTCATGACCCCGGCGGCCTGATCAAGTTCCCGCGCGCCGTAGGGGCAGGCCCAGGCACAAAGGCCGCAGCCGATGCAGGCATCTTCGTTGACCAGCACGATCCCATCCTCGGCGCGCTTGTAGCTGGCGCCGGTCGGGCAGACGGTGACGCAGGGCGCATCCTCGCAATGCAGGCAGGACCGAGGGAAGTTCACAACCTGCGCGGGCGCGTCGTGGGGCGTGACCTCGTAACTATGAACGCGGTTGAGAAATGTCCCGGAAGGATCTGATCCATAAGGGTTTTGATCGGATAGGCTGACACCATAGCCCTGATCGTTCCATCCCTTGCAGGCGGTGACGCAGGCATGGCAGCCAACGCAGGTGTCAAGGTCGATGACCAGACCAAGTTTCTTGGCCGAGGGAGGAGGAAGTGCGGTCATACCCGTTCCCCCTTGGCTGGCGGCACAGGCGACTTCAGGGGTCCGAAGGCTGGCTGCGCCTCTGCCGGGGCGGCGACGCGTTCGATCTTGACGCGCAGGTCGAACCAGGCCGCCTGTCCGGTGATCGGGTCGGAATTGGCCCATCTTCGCCCATCGCCTCGATCTGGTAGAAGTTCGTCAATCAAGTGGTTGAGAAGAAACCCCTTTGTTGCCTCTGGCGCGCCGTCGTCAAGCGCCCAGGCGCCCTTGCGCTTGCCGATGGCATTCCAGGTCCAGATGGTATTTTCATTCAGCGCCGCCATCAGCGCCACCGGCGCGGTGATCTGACCGGAGGGCGAGGTGACCCGCGCCCAGTCGCCGTCCTTGAAACCATGCGCCTCCCAGATCTTCGTGGGCAGATAGAGGGGGTTATCGCCATGGATCTGCCGAAGCCAGGCGTTTTGCGACCCCCAGCTGTGGTACATGGCCATCGGGCGCTGGGTCAGGGCGTGAACGGGGTATTTTTCGCCCGCTGCCTCGCCAAAGGGCGGGTACCAGATTGGCAGCGGGTCCATCGTCGCCTTGATCCGCGCGCGCAGATGTTCGGGGGGCTGGCGCTCGTGATAACCTTCGGCGGCCAGTTGGAAACGCCGCATCGGTTCGCAGTAAAGCTGGAAGATATAGGGTTGCGGGGCGTCGTAAAAGCCCATGCTGACCGCCCAGTTCTGATAGGCGGCATTCCAGGGTTTGAAGAATTTAGCCTCTTCCGGCACTTCGGCGGCGAAAAAGCCGCCATTGGCGATATAGGCGTTGATCTGGTTGGGGTTGGGTTTGCCGCGGCCCGTATCCTCGCCATGGCCGCGAAAACCCATCAGCGGGCCGACACCGGGGCGGCGTTCATGGCGGATGATATAGTCGGCGTAATCGGTATATTTCGCCTGACCTTCCTCGGTCACGAAGCCCGGCAGGCCAAGCCGACCGGCCAGATCGATCAGCACTGACTGAAAGCCGCGCACATCGCGGTCCGGCTCCACCACCGGCCAGCGGATGGCGTCGGCGGCGTGGTCAGCCTCGCAGATTGGCCGGTCGAGCAGGCTGATACAATCGTGGCGTTCCAGATAGGTAGTGTCGGGCAGGATCAGGTCGGCATAGGCGACCATTTCCGAGGCATAGGCATCCGAATAGATGATGCGCGGGATCTTGTATTCGCCATTACCGTCCTTGGCGGTGAGTGCCGCCATCACCTCGGCCGTGTTCATCGAGGAGTTCCAGGCCATATTGGCCATGTAAAGAAGCAATGTGTCGATCTTGTAGGGATCGCCTGCCACCGCATTGGGGATGACCATGTGCATCAACCCATGCGCAGACAGCGGGTTTTCCCAGGTAAAGGCCTTGTCGATACGGGCGGGCGACAGGTCGTCAAGTTTCAGCGCCAGATGTTCGGGCCCCTGGGGAAAGCCCAGGTGCGGCCCGTCAAGCGGGCGACCCGGCATGAAGTAGCTGTGCGGGGTCGGGTGGGCATGTGCCGGTTTGGGGTAGGGCGGTTTGAAGCGAAAGCCGCCCGGCACCTCGACCGTGCCAAGCAGGATCTGCAGCACATGGAGGGCCCGGGCAGTCTGAAAACCGTTGGAA
>JBARVM010000418.1:0-6640 GCA_049646265.1 Paracoccaceae bacterium | reverse complement strand
GCAGTTCTTTCACGATTCGCTTTACGAGGCAGTGCCGCAGTTTTTCGACCGTTATGAAGAGGCGCTGCAGGCCCATTGTGCCGATGCGTCTGTCGATGCACGCCCCTCTATCCAGTTTCACAGCTGGATTGGCGGCGACCGCGACGGCAATCCCAATGTGACTTCCGAAGTGACGGCACGGTCGCTGGCAGCCGGTCGGCAGGCTGCACTGGCCAGCCATATCGCCGCCGTGCGCAGTGTCGGCCACCGCTTGTCGGTATCGGCGCGGATCGCCCAGATCCCCGCCGCCGCCCTTGCCGCCATTCGCAGCATCGTGCCCGAAGAAGACCCGCTGGCGCAGCGCAATCCGGGCGAGCTGTTCCGTCAGGCCTGTTTTGCCGTGGCCGCGCGACTGGAACGGACCAGCGCAGGGGCGGGCGGTTACGCGGCACCTTATGATTATGAACGCGATCTGGCGCAGATCGAACGGGCATTGGATCTTTCAGCGGCCAGCCGTATGGCCAAACGCTATATCCGCCCTCTGCGCCGCGCGGCAGAGGTTTTCGGCTTTCGCTCCTACGCGCTCGATGTGCGGCAAAACTCCGCCGCGATCAATGCCGCGCTGGCCGAAGTCTGGGGCGAGGGCGCGCAGCAAAGGGCTCGGCGGACTGGTCCAGACGCCTGCGCGCCGAACTTGGCAATGGCGCGGTGCCGCCGGTTGATCTGGGCGGTCTGACACCGCTTTCGGCCGATCTTCTGGCCCTTTTGCGGCAGATGCGGACGCCCGTTGCCGGGCAGGATCCGATGGCCTTTGGCCCTTTCATCGTCTCGATGACCCGCTCTGCCGATGATCTTCTGGCCGTCCATTGTCTGGCCCGCCACGCGCTGGCTGGCACCCCTGTGACGCCGGAACTGGCGCTGCCGCTGAAGGTCGTGCCGCTTTTTGAGACGATCGGCGACTTGCGCGCGGCGCCCGATATCCTGTCAGACTATCTTTCCACCCCTGTCTGGCGCACCGGCCCGCAAAAGACGCGGTCGCGGGTAGAGGTGATGCTCGGCTACTCGGACAGCAACAAGGATGGTGGCTTTCTCTGTTCCACCTGGGAACTTGACTGCGCCCAACGGCGGATCACCGAGCGTCTGGCGAGCCTTGGGTTGACCGCCACCTTCTTTCACGGTCGCGGCGGGTCATCGAGCCGTGGAGGCGCCCCCCTGGAACGCGCGATTGCCGCGCAACCGGCCGGTACGATCGACGGCAAGCTGCGCGTCACCGAACAGGGGGAGGTCGTCTCGGCCCGCTATGCCAACCGTGGCACGGCGCTTGCGCATCTGGAAATGCTGGCGGCTTCGGTGGTCAGCCACGTCTTCAATCCGGCGGCGGAAGGTAAAGTGCGCCGCAATCGCGCCGCCCATGACGAGGCGATGGAAGCGTTGTCGGGCATGTCGCAGGCCGCCTATTCGGGTCTGGTGTCCACACCCGGCTTTGTCACCTATTTTCAGGAATCGAGCCCGGTGGAGGAACTTTCGGCCCTGAAGATCGGCTCGCGTCCGACCCGGCGGACCGGTGCCAAGACGCTTGACGATCTGCGCGCCATTCCCTGGGTCTTCGCCTGGTCTCAGAACCGCCATATGCTGACCGGCTGGTATGGGTTTGGTTCTGCCGTCAATTCCTTCTTGCAGGTTCGGGGCAAAGCGGGACAGGCGCTTTTGGTTGATATGTACAACAATTCCAAGCTATTCCGGCTGGTTCTGGATGAGGTGGAAAAGGCCCTTTATCAGACCGACCTGACCATTGCCGCGCGCTATGCCGCCCTGGTCGAGGATGAGGTGATCCGCGAGGCGATCTTTACCAAGGTGCGCAACGAATATGCCATGGCGCGCGATGCGGTGATGAGTATCACCGGGCAGACCATGCTGGCTGAACGGTTCCCGCAGTTCCGGGACCGGTTTGACCGGGTGCGCAATCATCTTGAGCAGATCGCCAACCTGCAGGTCGTGCTTTTGGGAGAATTGCGCCGCGGCAAGCGGACAGAGGCAGCCATCGTGCCCTTGATGCAGTCGATGAACTGCGTGGCGGCCGGCCTTGGCTGGACGGGCTAAGGCCCGAGGAATTGGAACTTTCCGGGGGATCAGGGCCAAAAGACCCCCCGGAAATAGAAATGCGCCGAATAGCTCCCGGCGCATTTCGCCTATCAGAGGCGGCCTGCCGTGGCTACGGTGGGCCGCCCATTTTCTTTGTGAAAGGCGGATTTTCGTCAGATATCCAGCGTGTTCTCATGTTCCCAGCGAGAGAAATGCGAGGCATAGCTGTTCCATTCCTGGGTTTTCAGCTTCAGATAGGCGCTCGAGAACTCTTCGCCCATCATCGCCTTCAGCGTCTTGTCCTTGTCATATTCGCGCAAGGCATCAAGCAGGTTCAGCGGCAATTTCGGCGCACCTTTGACCGTATGGCCCATCTGATACATGTCGATATCATAGCGCTTGCCCGGGTCGGCCTTGCTGCGCACGCCGTCAAGTCCGGCTGCGATGATGATCGCCTGCAAGAGATAGGGGTTCACCGCGCCGTCGGGCAGGCGCAGTTCGAACCGGCCGGGGCCGGGCACGCGGACCATATGGGTGCGGTTGTTGCCCGTCCAGGTCACGCTGTTCGGCGCCCATGTCGCCCCCGAAGAAGTGCGCGGCGCGTTGATCCGCTTGTAGCTGTTCACGGTGGGGTTCGTCACGGCCGCCAGCGCGCTGGCATGTTTCATGATCCCGCCAAGGAAATTGCGGCCCCGGTCTGAAAGACCAAGTTCCTTGCTGTCATCCGCAAAGGCGTTGGTCTTGCCATCAAGCGACCAGACCGAAATATGCGCATGGCAGCCAGAGCCGGTCAGCCCCTTGAATGGTTTCGGCATAAAGGTGGCGCGGAACCCGTGCTTTTCGGCGACCGACTTCATCATGAACTTGAAAAAGCTGTGTTTGTCGGCGGTTTGCAGGGCGTCGTCATATTTCCAGTTCATCTCGAACTGGCCAGTCGCATCTTCATGGTCGTTCTGATAGGCCTCCCAGCCGAGATCGAGCATATAGTCGCAGACCTCTGCAATCACCTCGTAGCGGCGCATGACGGCCTGCTGGTCGTAACAGGGTTTTTCCGCCGTATCGTAAGGGTCCGATACTTGTTCGCCATCGGCAGTGAGGATGAAAAACTCCGGCTCTACCCCGGTCTTGACCCGCAACCCGTCCTTAGCGGCCTCGGCCACCAGCTTGCGCAGGACATTGCGCGGGGCCTGATCGACGGGCTGGCCCTCCATCACGCAATTGGCGGCTACCCAGGCCACTTCGGGTTTCCACGGCAACTGGATCACCGAATCCGGGTCGGGCACTGCCATCATGTCGGGATGCGCCGGGGTCAGATCCAGCCAGGTTGCGAAGCCGGCAAAGCCCGCGCCATCCTCGGTCATGTCAGTGATGGCCTGCGCAGGCACCAGTTTTGCCCGCTGCCCACCGAACAGATCGGTGTAGGAAATCATGAAATATTTAACACCATTATCCTTGGCAAATTTCGCCAGATCTATCGGCATTGTCTTGCTCCCTGTTTGTTGGCCCGGTCATTATAGCCGGGCCTGTTTGTTGATGGGTGAGGCAGCTTAATAGCCGCCACGCCCCGGTATCCAATTGGTGCCGGCCAATGGCACACCGGCCATGGCGGCAGATTCCACCGACAAGGCCACCAGATCCTCCGGTTCAAGGTTATGCAAATGGTTCTTGCCGCAGGCCCGCGCTATGGTCTGCGCCTCCAGTGTCATGACCTTGAGGTAGTTTTTCAACCGCCGTCCGCCAAGGATCGGATCGAACCGTTTGGAAAGTTCCGGATCCTGGGTGGTGATGCCGGCGGGGTCCTTGCCTTCGTGCCAGTCGTCATAGGCACCGGCGGTGGTGTTCAGCTTTTGATATTCCGCCTCGAGTGCGGGGTCATTGTCGCCAAGCGCCACAAGTGCGGCGGTACCGATGGCAACCGCATCGGCGCCAAGCGCCAGCGCCTTGGCCACATCGGCGCCGGTACGGATACCGCCCGAGACGATCAGCTGCACCTTGCGGTGCATGCCAAGATCCTGCAGCGCCTTCACCGCCTGCGGGATGCATGCCAGAATTGGCTGGCCGACATTTTCGATAAAGACGTCCTGCGTGGCAGCGGTGCCGCCCTGCATCCCGTCCAGAACCACAACGTCCGCACCGGCCTTGACTGACAAAGCGGTGTCATAATAGGGCCTTGCACCACCGATCTTCACGTAGATCGGCTTTTCCCAATCGGTGATCTCGCGCAGCTCAAGGATCTTGATTTCCAGATCGTCAGGCCCGGTCCAGTCCGGATGCCGACAGGCCGAACGCTGGTCGATCCCTTTGGGCAGGTTGCGCATCATGGCCACCCGGTCAGAGATCTTTTGACCAAGCAACATGCCGCCACCGCCGGGCTTGGCGCCCTGACCGACCACAACCTCGATCGCATCGGCGCGGCGCAGATCGTCGGGGTTCATGCCATAGCGGCTTGGAAGATATTGATAGACAAGGGTTTTCGAATGTCCGCGCTCTTCCTCTGTCATGCCGCCGTCACCGGTCGTCGTGGATGTTCCAGCGGCAGAGGCGCCACGCCCAAGCGCCTCTTTCGCAGGGCCGGACAGGGCGCCGAAAGACATGCCCGCGATGGTAACAGGAATGTCGAGGTGAATGGGTTTCTTGGCAAAGCGGGTGCCAAGCCAAACGTCGGTTGCGCATTTTTCCCGGTAGCCTTCCAGCGGATAGCGGCTGATCGAGGCGCCAAGGAACAGCAGATCGTCAAAATGCGGCAAACGGCGTTTGGAGCCGCCACCACGGATGTCATAGATGCCGGTCGCAGCGGCGCGGCGGATTTCGGCATTCACGTCATTGGAAAAGGTCCATGACATTTTCGGCGGTGTATGGGGAAATTCTGTCATGTGATCCTCAGTAGGACGAAGCGTTGTCGACGTTGAATGTGTAAAGCTGGCGGGCAGAACCGTAGCGCTTGAAATCGCTGGGCTTGGCCAGATGTTCCGCCTCGCCACGCTTCAACAGGTCCGCGACGATTTCCAGATGTTCGGGGCGCATTTCCTTTTCGATACAGTCGGTGCCGAGTGACTTCACCTTGCCGCGCACGAAAAGCCGCGCCTCGTAAAGACTGTCGCCAAGACTGTCGCCAGCATCGCCCAGAACCAGAAGGTTGCCCGACTGCGCCATGAAGGCCGACATATGGCCAATATTGCCATGCACGACGATGTCGATCCCCTTCATCGAGATGCCACACCGGCTGGAGGCATTGCCCTTGATCACCAGAAGACCGCCGCGCCCGGTTGCCCCGGCATATTGGCTGGCGTCGCCGTCGATGATCACCGCGCCCGACATCATGTTTTCGGCAACACCCGGCCCGGCACTGCCCTTGACGCGGATCGTCGCCTGTTTGTTCATCCCGGCGCAGTAATAGCCGGTGGTGCCGCGCACGGTTATGTCCACTGGCGCATCGACACCAACGGCAATGGAATGGCTGCCTTTGGTATTGACGATTTCCCAGCTGGTTTCGTTGGTATTGCCCTTCAGCGCATGCAGCGTCTGATTCAATTCGCGGAGGCCGCGCGCGGCAAGGTCAAATGTCTGCATGTTCAGTGGTTCCAGAAATAGACGGTTGAGGGTTCAGGTTCCCAGACGCGGGCGGTTTCAATGCCCGGCAGGCTGACAAGTGCGCGGTATTCGGAACCGAAGGCCACATACTGGTCCGTTTCCGCCATGACGGCAGGCTTGCAGGCGATCGGGTCGCGGACCACGCCGAACCCGTCCTTGGTGCCGACGACAAAGGTGTAAAATCCGTCCAGATCTTCCAGCCCCTGCTCAAGCGCCTGCCCAAGGTCGGACCCTTCCTTCAGCTTGTGACTGACATAGGCTGCGGCCACTTCAGTGTCATTTTCCGTCTCGAAGCTCATCCCTTCGCGGCGCAGCTCGCGCCGAAGACCATTGTGATTGGAAAGAGAGCCGTTATGGACCAGACATTGATCGGGCCCGGTAGAAAACGGGTGGGCGCCCATGGTGGTCACGGCTGATTCCGTTGCCATGCGCGTATGGCCGATGCCGTGGCTGCCACGCATCTTGGACAGGTCGAACCGGGCCGCCACATCCTTGGGCAGACCAACTTCCTTGTAGATCTCCAGACTGTCACCAACGCTCATGATCTTGAGGTTGGGACGCAGCGATTGCAGGGCGGAACGCGCGGCGTCGGCCTGATCGGCGGGCACTTCGAGAACCGCATGGGTCGATTTGATCAGCATGGTGACAGGCTTGCCGATCGCGTCATGCAGCGCGCCGTCCAGCCCGTCGAAATCCACGCCAGGTGTGGCCGACTGAACGGTGATCTTGACCAGACCGTCGTCGGCGCCGCTGTAGATTGCGATGCCTGCACTGTCCGGCCCGCGGTCGGTCATGGTGATCAGCATCTCGGTTAACATCTGTCCGAGTTTTGGTTCCAAGGACTTGTCTTTAAGAAATAGCCCGACGATCCCGCACATGGCCAAAGCTCCTTTGAAGGTTTCGACTCAGACGCTAGCACCAAATCTGAAATCACTCAACCAAGAAGAAACAAATTTTCAAAAGGGGAAACAAAAGAGAAAGGCGCCAC
>JBARVM010000417.1:0-3102 GCA_049646265.1 Paracoccaceae bacterium | reverse complement strand
CTCGGGCATCGGTCCCGCGCGGGAACTGGCTGACCACGGCATTCCTATCCTTCAGGCAAGTGAGGGCGTGGGCGAGAACCTGATGGATCATCTGGAGCTTTACGTCCAATACACCTGCACCAAACCTGTGTCGCTGTTTCCGTGGATGTCCCTAAGCGGCAAAGCCGCGATCGGGATGAAATGGCTGACTACGCGCAAGGGTCTGGGTGCCACAAACCATTTTGAAACCGGTGGGCACATCCGCAGCCGCGCGGGCCTCGTCTACCCCGACATCCAGTTCCACTTCCTGCCTTTGGCAATATCCTACGATGGCAAATCGCTGGCCAACGGCCACGGGTTTCAGGTGCATGTTGGCACGAAGCGGTCGAAAAGCCGGGGCTGGGTCAGGCTGCGCGATGCCGAGGTGCAAAGCCTGCCGCGTGTGCAGTTCAACTACATGACCCATGACGACGACTGGCAGGAGATGCGCGCCTGCATCCGCCTGAGCCGCGAGATTTTTGCACAGGGGCCAATGGCCCCCTACCTCGGGCCAGAACTGGCTCCGGGACCGGATGCCCAGACCGATGATGCCTTGGACGAATTCATCCGCCGCAAGGTCGAAAGTGCCTATCACCCCTGCGGAACCTGCCGGATGGGTACCGATCCGCTGGCCGTGGTAGACCCCGATTGCCGGGTGATCGGCGTGCAGAACCTGCGGGTGGTAGACGCCTCGATCATGCCGCAGGCGACGGCGGGCGATCTGAACGGCCCGACGATCATGCTGGCCGAACGCGCCGCCGACATTATCCGGAGGAATGTGTTGCCAGCGGCGACGGATGCGCCGATCATGGCCGATAATGACTGGCAAACCCGCCAGCGCGGGGATGTCATCGACCGGGATTACTCCAGGGACAGGGACGCCCTGCGGGCACAACTGCTGTCCGAAATGAGAATGTAAAAAAACAACAGGGAGACGACAATGAAGCACCAGACAAAACTTGGCCTTCTGGCCGCCGCACTGGCCTTGGGGACATCCACTTTCGCGCAGGCGCAGGCCCCTGAATCCCCCGATCCGATCAAGATCGCCGTGAACGAATGGACCGGGCAGGTTCTGTCCGCGACCATCACCGGCGAAGTGCTGAAAAAGATGGGCTACAATGTTGAGCTGGTGATCGCCGGTGCGCTGCCGCAACTTGCCGCCATCGAACAGGGCGAGTTGGACCTGAACCCCGAGGTCTGGGACAACAGCGTGACAGAAGCCTACACCAATGGTCTCGCCTCGGGCGCCATCATCGCTGCAGGCCCGCTGGGACTGGAGCCGCGCGAAGGCTGGGTCTATCCGCCCTATATGGAGGAACTGTGCCCCGGCCTGCCAAGTTATCTGGCGCTTTATGACTGCGCCATGGCCTTTGGCAATGCCGAGACATTCCCGAATGGCCGTCTGGTCGGCTATCCGGCGGATTGGGGCACCCGCGATATCGACGTGGTCAAGGCCATCGGCCTGCCCTTCAACGTGGTGCCGGGTGGCAGCGAAGGCGCCATGCTGGCCGAGTTGAAAAGTGCGGTTGCGGCCAAGGAACCGATGCTGATGATGTTCTGGGAACCGCATTGGATCTTTGCAGAAACCGAGTTGAAATTCGTCGAATGGAACGCGGTTGAGGGCGAGTGCGTCGAGGAAACCCAGGTCAAGGACACCGCTTGCGGTTTTGCCCAGGCCGAGGCGCAAAAGATCCACAGCGATGATTTTGCGGCGAAATATCCGGCGGCGGCGGCGATGGTGGCCAAGTTCACCCTGAACAACGCCGATCACAACGCCATGATCCTTGAAGTCGACCAGAAAGGCCGCAAGGTCGAGGAACTGGCTGCGGAATGGATCGTCAAGAACGAGGCCGTCTGGACCACCTGGATCCAGTAGGCGCTACGACCTGTTTCCCGGGTCCTTTGTGGCCCGGTTGAACGGCCCTGCCTGCAAGGCAGGGCCAGACTTGCATCACAGGGAACCACCCATGCCCGGATCTGTCAAACTGTCGTGCCGAAACCTTTGGAAAGTTTACGGGCCTGATCCAAGCCGTTTTTTCGCACGAAACAGCATGGCGCCAGAGGTTCTGGCCACAGAAATGCGCGCTCAGGGCTATATCCCGGCGGCCATTGATGTGGGCTTTGACGTCCATGTCGGCGAGACATTCGTCATCATGGGCCTTTCCGGCTCGGGCAAATCGACGGTTGTGCGCTGCCTGTCGCGGTTGATAGAGCCTGAGCATGGGCAGGTCTTGCTGGATGGTCAGGATCTTTTGGCCAAATCCGACCGCGATCTGATCGAAATCCGGCGGCACAAGATGGGGATGGTGTTCCAGAATTTCGGCCTTTTGCCACATCTGACCGTGATCGAGAACATTTCTTTCCCCCTGCGCCTGCAGGGCCTGACCCCAGCCGCACAACGCGACCGTGCCGCCCATGTCATTGATCTGGTGGGGCTGAAGGGGCGCGAGAATTCGTATCCGCGTCAGCTTTCTGGCGGCCAGCAGCAGCGCGTCGGCATTGCCCGGTCCTTGGCGGTAGAGCCGGAACTGTGGTTCCTTGATGAGCCCTTCAGTGCGCTTGACCCGCTGATCCGCCGCCAGATGCAGGACGAATTCCTGCGCATCCAGCGTGTGTTGAAGAAGAGCATCGTCTTCATCACCCATGATTTTATGGAGGCGCTGCGGATCGCCGATCGCATGGCGATCATGCGCGATGGCCGCGTGGTCCAGATCGGCACGCCCGAGGAGCTGATCCTGAACCCGGCCGATGACTACATCGCCCAGTTCACGGGCGAGGTCCCCCGGATAAAGATCCTGCGCGCCCATCAATGCGCAGTAGCGATAGCGAACCGTCCCGTAGGCCTGCCGCAAATCGCCCCCGATGAAAGGATGGAGGGACTCTTGCCCAAACTTGCCGCCAGCCCTGCTGGTCTGGATGTGGTGGGTCCGGACGGTGCCTATCTGGGCACGGTGACGGCGACGTCACTGGTTGAAACCCTTGGTCGGGTTGAGGGAGCAGGCCCTGTGCGGGTGGCTCATGGCTGAAGAAGCGAAGACCCGATCAGACAACGGGCATCTGATCGTCTGGGCGGCGGTATTGGCC
>JBARVM010000416.1:0-3973 GCA_049646265.1 Paracoccaceae bacterium | reverse complement strand
GCAAAGGGCTGCCAGATAGCCGGGCGTCACGAAGCGGCGGCGATGGTGGCGCGCCTTGGGCCAGGGGTCAGGATAGTTGAGAAAGGCCTTTTCTACCGATTCCGCCGGCAGCACGTCAAAAAGATCGCGCACATCGCCCGGATGGACCGCCAGATTGCCGACCCCCGCCGCACGGATCTTGCCCAAAAGCATGGCGATACCGTTGACAAAGGGCTCTGCCCCGATAATCGCAACCTGCGGGTTGCGCGCCGCCATATGCACCAGATGCTCACCACCGCCAAAGCCGATCTCCAGCCACAATGGCCGCGCCCCGAAAAGCGCCGCTGGGTCAATCACCCGCCGGTCGGGGTTTTCCTCGGCCGTGACATTCTGCAGGCGCAAATCCTCAAGATCTTCGGCCAAATAGGCTTTCTGACTGGCGCGCAGCGTCTTGCCATGAACGCGGCCATAGAAATTCCGCCGCCCTGGCTGGCTCGTCTTGTCTTCATCATTCATGGCCGCGCTCTAAGCCGGGCAAAGGCGCAAGGTCAAGCCGCAACCCGTCTCAACCCCGCCCGCGATAGGGCGCAACCCCCTGATCGGGCACCCACAGGCCTTCGGGTGCCGGTCCGGTCTGCCAGAAAACATCGATCGGAATGCCGCCGCGCGGATACCAGTATGCGCCGATCCGAAGCCATTTCGGCGCCAGCAGATCGACAAGCCGCTTGGCGATATCGATGGTGCAGTCTTCGTGAAAAGCGCCATGGTTGCGAAAGGAATGAAGATAAAGCTTCAAGCTCTTGCTTTCCACCAGCCAGTCGTCCGGCACATAATCAATGACGATATGGGCAAAATCCGGCTGGCCGGTCATCGGGCAGACAGAGGTAAATTCCGGCGCGGTAAAGCGCACGAGGTAAAGCATACCCGCATGGCCCGCCGGCACCCGCTCCAACAGGGCAGTTTCCGGGCTTTGCGGCGCCTCTGTCGTCTGACCAAGCTGCGTCAGTCCAGATACGTCTGTGGTTCCCATGGCGTTTCTCCTCTCTCGTGGCTGCGATCTATCAGGACCACTGAAAAAGAACAGACCCCACGCAGTGCGACCTGAAAATGGCAATCAGGGATGCACTTGCCACAAGACACGAAAAGGGGCGCCGAAGCGCCCCCCGGGGTTCTGCGTGGTCCGCCAGACTTCAGACGGCCTTTTTCAGCGCCTCGATCAGATCGGTCTTTTCCCAGGAAAAACCGCCATCCGCCTCGGGCGCGCGGCCGAAATGGCCATAAGCGGCGGTGCGGGCATAGATGGGCCGGTTCAGACCCAGATGCGTACGAATGCCGCGCGGGGTGAGGTCCATGACCTTTTCCACCGCCCTCTCGATCGCGGCCTCGTCAGCCTTGCCGGTGCCATGCGTATCGACATAAATCGACAAGGGCTTGGCCACACCAATGGCGTAAGAGACCTGGAGCGTGCAGCGCTGTGCAAGACCGGCGGCCACGATATTCTTGGCCAGATACCGCGCGGCATAGGCCGCCGAACGGTCCACCTTGGTCGGATCCTTGCCTGAAAAGGCCCCGCCGCCATGCGGCGCTGCACCACCATAAGTATCGACAATGATCTTGCGGCCGGTCAGCCCCGCGTCGCCGTCCGGCCCGCCGATCACGAACGTACCCGTCGGGTTGATCCACCATTCAGTCTTGTCGGTCAGCCAGCCCTTGGGCAGCACTTCGGTGATATAGGGTTCGACGATTGCGCGGATATCGTCGCTTGTCTGGCTTTCCAGCGCATGCTGGGTCGAAAGCACCAGAGAGGTTACCTCGACCGGCTTGCCGCCTTCGTAACGCAGGGACAGCTGTGATTTGGCATCTGGGCGCAGGGTCGGCTCGGCGCCTGCCTTGCGCGCCTCTGCCAATCGGCGCAGGATCGCATGGGAATAGTGGATCGGCGCCGGCATCAGGCTTTCGGTTTCATCGACCGCATAGCCGAACATGATCCCCTGATCGCCCGCACCATCGCGATCCACACCCTGGCTGATATGGGCGGATTGCGGGTGAAGAAGGTTGGTCACCTCCAGGGTCTTCCAGTGAAATTCGTCCTGCTCGTAGCCGATGTCGCGCACACAGTCGCGGACGATTCCATCGATGCGGCCCATATAGTCGGCCAGCTTGTTCTTGTCGGAAAGACCGACCTCGCCACCCACAACCACACGATTCGTCGTGGCAAAGGTTTCGCAAGCGACACGAGCATTGGGTTCCTCGGCGAGAAAGGCATCGAGAACCGCATCCGAGATCCGGTCGCAAACCTTGTCGGGATGCCCCTCTGAAACGGATTCAGAGGTGAAGGTGTAGTTTTGGCGGGTCATTGAAACGCTCCATTAGGGTTTATCCGCCACGCCAGGAAGCCGTTGTGGCAGTATCGGATTTCCCCGTATCCCCCTCTCCCAGACGGGTCAAGCGATAGAGCGTCTTCTATGCAGCCAAAGCGCGAAAAGTAGCACTAGAATCGCCATTTGCGCCGGAATGTCGCCAAACCGCGTGTAATAGGTGCGGGGCATTGCGCCGGGGACATCGGCGTCAAGCCGGCCCTGCTCACCCAATCCCAACGAAGACTGGATCCGGCCCTTGGCATCGATCACCACCGAAATGCCGGTATTGGCGGCCCGCAAAAAGGGTAGCCCCTGTTCGATGGCGCGCATGCGCGCCAGCGCCAGATGCTGAAAAGGGCCTTGATAGGCGCCGAACCAGCCGTCGTTTGTGACCTGAAGGATCCAGTCGGCGCGGCCGGCCGCGGCGCGCAGATCCTGCGGACAGATCGCCTCATAACAGATCAGCGGCAAGACCCGGCCAGCCTTGCCCAGATCAAGAAGCTGCAACCCCGGGCCCGGCGAATAGCCATTACCCTCTTGCGCGGCAAAGGCGCTAATCCCCACTTTTGCCAGAAGATCGCCAAAGGGCACATATTCGCCGAAGGGCACAAGATGCGCCTTGTCATGGATCTGGCCAACCAGCCCCTGCCCGTCCACAAAGGCGATGGAATTGTAATAGCGCATTCCCTCATCGCGCTGAATGCCCAGCACCAGGGGCACCCCGCCAGAAGCCTGTGCCGCCTCGGCCAACAGAGGGCCTGCATCGAGCAAGAGGTAAGGCACTGCCGTTTCCGGCCAGATCACCAGATCAAGCGGCTGCTCAGCCGGGGCGGCGGTATCGTCCATCAGCCGTTCGACAAAGACATCCCACATGCCGGGATCCCATTTCTGCCGCTGAATCGCATTGGGCTGGACGAGACGCACCCTGATATTCGTGTCGCGCTCCGGATCGGGCAGATCGAGCCTCCACTGTCCTGCTCCCCAACCGATGGCAAGGGTCAGCGTGGCCAGGCCAAGCCCGGCCATGCGCGGCATCATTACTGGCAGCCCCGCCACCAATGCCGTCAGTGCCGAAAGACCGATTGGCCCGACATAGGCCAAAAGCTGGCTGAGTGGCGTATCGATCCAGATATGACCGACAAGGGCCCATGGAAAGCCGGTGAAAAGATAGCTGCGGGCCAGATCGGCAAGCCCCAGTCCCAGCGCAAAGCCCAGCGCCCGGCTGCGCAGGCCCGTACCCAGCCCGGCCGCCACGGCGGCTCCGCCCCAGAAAAGCGCCATGCCCGCCGCCATGAACACCAGCGCAAAAGGTGCCATCCAGCCATCCTGTTCCGGCAGCACCAGAAACGGCTCGATGATCCAAAAAAGAGCAAGGGCAAAATAGCCGACGCCCGCCCACCACCCTCGCGCCAGGCGCAGGGCGGGAGAGGGAGCGGAGGCCACAAGCCAGACCAGCAGCGCCAGACCGACAAGGGAAAGGGCCCAGAACCCGAAAGGCGCCTGACCGGGGGCCACCGCCACCCCGGCCAGCAAGGGCAAGGGCGCAGGTGCCAACAGACGGCGCGCGTTGCTCATTCCTGCTGGGTGGGCAGGCGCACGCGCAGGCGCAAGACCCGCCGGGGGCTGGCCTCGAC
>JBARVM010000415.1:0-5159 GCA_049646265.1 Paracoccaceae bacterium | reverse complement strand
GCGCTGCGCCGACCTTGGCGATGTCGGGCCAAACCCGGTGGATGTGATGGATACGCTCGACCGGTTTTCGGCCTTTTATTCGGATGTCAAAAAGCGCGGTATCCGGCCCCTTTCGGCGGGGGGAGATCATCTTTGCACCCTGCCGATCCTGCGCGGCATTGCCCGCGACAAGCCGCTTGGGCTCATGCATTTCGACAGCCACACCGATCTTTTCGCCGCCTATTTCGGTGGCAAGGTCCTGACCCATGGCAACCCGTTCCGCGCCGCGGTGGAAGAGGGGCTGCTCGACCCCAAACGCATGGTGCAGATCGGTATCCGCGGCACGGCCTATGACTTTTCCGATATCGATTTTGCCCAGGCCAACGGCATTCGCATCATCCGGATAGAGGAGCTTTTTGCCCGCGGCATCGCCGATGTCATGGCCGAAGCGCGCGAGATTGTCGGGCATGAACCGACCTATCTGTCTTATGACATTGACTTCATCGACCCCTCGATCGCGCCGGGCACCGGCACGCCGGAATGGGGTGGCCCGAACGCCTTTCAGGCCATGCAGGTGGTGCGGGAATGTATGGGGTTGAATATCGTCGGCGCCGATGTGGTCGAGGTGTCGCCGCCCTTTGATCCGTCGGGCAATACCGCCTATCTCGGCGCAACGATCATGTTCGAAATCCTCTGCGTGATGGTGCGGGCGCTGAAAGGCTGATCGCGGCCGACCGCAACAGGATGGATTGGAGGGGGCTTGCGCCCCCCTTTCTCATTTCTGCGCGGCGGTGATGATGATCTCGACCAGATATTCCGGGGCGGCCAGCTTGGATTCGCCGGTGGCGCGCGCCGGCGCATGACCTGGCGCCACCCAGGCATCCCAGACCGCATTCATCTTGTCGAAATCCGCCATGTCGGCCAGCCAGATTTCGGCGCGCAGGATGCGCGTCTTGTCGGAACCCGACAGGGCCAGAAGCCGCTCCACCTCTGCGAGGATCTCTTTGGTCTGGCTGGTGGCATCGCCGCGCGGTTCGCCCACCTGACCGGCCAGATAGACCACGCCATTATGGATGACGGACGGCGACATGCGCTTGCCGGTTTCGTGGCGGATAATGTCGGACATGGGACGCTCCTTGATCATGGGGTTCGGTTTGTGGCCCCGACATACCCAAGCCCGCCGCCCACTGCCAGCCGAAAAGGACCGTTGAAGGATGGAGCGGGTGAAGGGAATCGAACCCTCGTATTCAGCTTGGGAAGCTGCTGCTCTACCATTGAGCTACACCCGCGACGGCAAGAGAGGTAAGCGAGCGCTGCGCGATCGTCAAGCCACCATCGGCGATTGCGCCTGCGGGCCGCCTACCAATAGCCGGTCAACCGCCGCAGGGTCAGGGCAAAGGCCTGGCGGGCGGGGTGCGGGGGTTCGTTTGCGGGCAGCCGGCCGGTTGCGGCGATGTGCGAGAGGACCGTTCCCGCTTGCCAGCCGGGCCAAAGTGCCGGCTGGGCCGCTGCCGCCAGAAGGTGCCGGGCGGTGCGGGCAGACCGGATGGCTTGCACCCCTTCGCGGGCCAGATCGGCCAACGCCTCGGGCGCGGGGTCCGGCAGGGGCTGGTGGCCATGCTCTTTCAAGGCGGGGACGGCCCTGAGCCAACTGGCTAGGCCCGCGGCACAACCGAACTGACGTACCGACACCTCTGCCGCCGGGGCGGCCCCGAGAAGAAGCGCGGCACCCCACATGAGACCGGCAGCCGTTTCGTCGAGATGAGTGAAAAGCGTTGCCTTGTCGGCAAAGGGCTCTCTCCAGATCTCGCGGCGGCGGGCCTCTGCCATCCTGGTCAAGAGAGGCAGGAGGGCAGGCGCGCATTCGCCATCCGGCCCGATCAGCGGCGCCAGCGCTGTCGCGACATCGCCCTCGGCGCGTCCGCCGCTGCCGAGTGCCGCCAACTGGTCGAGCCACCATTGCAGGCGCATTTCGCAGATCATCGGTTCGTTGCTGGCATAGGCGGCGCGGGCCAGTTCCAGATTGAGCGCATAGAGCGGCCAGAGCCGGGCGCGCGCCGCCACCGGTGCGGCCATCGTGGCAGCAAAACGCAGCGGATCGCCCTCTTCCACCAGACGGGCGCAGGCGGCAAGTTCGGGGGGCAGGCTCACGCCGGGCTAACCCCGTCATGCACCAGCTTCCAGATCATCGCATCCAGAAGAGCCTCGAAACTGGCGTCAACGATATTGGCGCTGACCCCGACGGTGGACCAGCGATGCCCCGCCCCATCCTCGCTGTCGATAATGACGCGGGTAACGGCCTCTGTCCCGCCCTGGGTGATGCGCACCTTGAAATCCACCAGCCGCATGTCGGCGATACAGTCCTGATAGGGGCCGATATCCTTGACCAGCGCCTTGGCCAGCGCATTGACCGGCCCACGGTCAGCGCCACTTTCATCCATGCTTTCAGAGACCGACAGTTTCTTTTGGCCGCCGATCTTTACCACCACCACCGCCTCAGACAGGGTGACCATCCGGTTGTACTTGTTTTTGCGCCGCTCGACGGTAACGCGGTAGCGCTTGACCTCGAAATAATCCGGCAGGATGCCCAACTCGCGCCGGGCAAGCAGCTCGAACGAGCCCTGCGCGCCGTCATAGGCATAGCCCTGATCCTCCCGCTCCTTGATCAGTTCCAGAATCCGCGGCAGGGCGGGGTTCTTCGCCTCGACCGCGATTCCGGCAGAGGCGAGGCGGGCACGCAAGTTCGACAGGCCCGCCTGATTGGACATGGGCACGATCCGTTCGTTGCCGACAAGGGCCGGGTCGATATGTTCGTAGGTCGAAGGATCCTTGCCGATGGCAGAGGCATGCAGACCCGCCTTGTGGGCAAAGGCCGAGGCGCCGACATAGGGGGCAGCGCACAGCGGCACGCGGTTCAGCAGGTCATCCAGCATGCGGCTGACCCGCGTCAGGCTGGCAAGGGCCTGCCGTGTGACGCCTATGTCATAGCGGCTGGCATAGGGTTCCTTGAGCAGGAGTGTCGGGATCAGCGATGTGAGGCTGGCGTTGCCGCAGCGCTCGCCCAGCCCGTTGAGCGTGCCCTGGATCTGCCGCGCCCCCGCATCGACCGCGGCAAGGCTGCCCGCCACGGCATTATCCGTATCATTATGGGTGTGAATGCCAAGGTGGCTGCCGGGAATGCCATTGGCGATGACATCGGCGGTGATGCGGCCAATCTCGTCCGGCAGGGTACCACCATTGGTGTCGCACAGGACGATCCAGCGCGCGCCGGCCTCATAAGCGGCATGGGCTGTGGCCAAGGCATAGTCGCGATTGGCCTTCCAGCCATCAAAGAAATGTTCTGCGTCAAAGATCGCTTCGCGCCCCGAGCCGGTCAGATGCGCGAAAGAGGCGCGGATATTCTGCAGATTTTCGTCAAGCGTGATGCCAAGCGCCTTAGTCACATGAAAATCATGGGATTTGCCGACAAGGCAGACCGCCGGGGTTCCGGCATTAAGGACGGCGGCCAGAACATCATCATTTTCAGCTGACCGGCCTGCCCGTTTGGTCATGCCAAAGGCGGTGAAAGTGGCGCGCGTCTCTGGTCGGGCGGCGAAAAAGTCGCTGTCGGTCGGGTTGGCGCCGGGCCAGCCCCCTTCGATATAATCAAGGCCAAGCGCGTCCAGCGCCTTGGCGATCTGCAGCTTTTCGGGCACCGAGAATTGCACGCCCTGCGTTTGCTGCCCGTCGCGCAATGTCGTGTCATAAAGGTAGAGACGTTCCTTAGACATTAAACGCCCCCTTCACCGAGCCGCTTGCGAACCGGTTCGCCCCCGACCCGCCCCCCAGTGCGGAGGCGAAATCGCCCCCACCTTCGGGCCGCGGGCGAACCTCTGTTGCTCGCTGTGCTGGCTGGAGGGTCATTTCAGGGCCTCCAGCTTGGTGGGGTCGAAATTCACTTCGGGTCGCAAGAAAACGTCCGTCTTTGTCATTTGCACGCTCACGTTCGCGTTGGCCAGAAGAGCCTTGTAACTGTCTACACGCGAGAAGTCCTTGCTCCGCAAAGCAATTTCCCGAAGCGCTTGGAGTTCCGCCGCTTTTGCTTTCAAAAGTGCCAACCCGTTCCGGTACTCGAGGACTTTTAGAGCTAACTTTTCCTCGGGTAGCACGCCCAAGAAAACAATATTTCGCGCAAGCCTTGTGGCCGTGCCGGCATCGTCCATTTTAGACAACACCTCCAGAGCCGCATGCGTGTTCAGGTCGTCGGACAGCGCCTCAATGATTGCCGGTTCTGGTTCCAGACGTTTGGCACTTTCCAAATCGCCGTATAGGGCGATCAGTTCAACGAACCCGTGGATCTTCATCTCGGCGGCAACGGCTTTCTCATCCGTCCAGTCCATCGGCTTCGAATAATGCGTCGAGAGATAGACAAAGCGGATCACTTCGCCCGGGACTTTCCAGCCGCCGGACCAGTTGCCCTCCAGAAGGTCTCGGACGGTGAAGAAATTCCCCAGGGACTTGGACATCTTCTTGCCCTCGACCTGCAGCATCTCGTTATGCATCCAGACGCGGGCGAAGTCGCCGTGCGGGTGGGCGCACATGGATTGGGCGATCTCGTTCTCATGATGCGGGAATTGCAGGTCGATGCCGCCGCCGTGGATGTCGAAACTTTCGCCCAACAGCTCCCGCGCCATGGCGGAACATTCGATATGCCAGCCGGGCCGCCCCCGGCCCCACGGGCTGTCCCAGCCGGGCTGATCGCCGGTAGACGGCTTCCACAGGACGAAATCCATCGGGTCTTCCTTGAAGGGCGCCACCTCGACCCGCGCGCCCGCGATCATGTCATCGACCGAGCGGCCGGAAAGTTTGCCATAGTCCTGATAGGACCGCACACGAAAGAGCGCATGCCCCTCCTTCGCGTAGGCGTGACCATCGGCAATCAACCGTTCGATCATCGCCACCATTTCGGCGATATAGTCCGTCGCGCGCGGTTCGTGATCAGGCCGCAGATTCCCCAGCGCGTCCATGTCCTCGTGATACCAGCCGATCGTCTCGTCGGTGATGTCACGGATCGGGCGGCCGGTTTCGGCGGCACGGGCGTTGATCTTGTCATCGACATCGGTGAAGTTCCGCACATAGGTGACATGATCCGCGCCATAGACATGACGCAACAGACGGTAGAGCACGTCGAACATGATTAC
>JBARVM010000414.1:0-8064 GCA_049646265.1 Paracoccaceae bacterium | reverse complement strand
GCTTTGAGCGTTCCGGCGTATCGACCCCGTAAAAACAGGGCCACGCGGTGGGCGGGGAGGCGATGCGGAAATGCACCTCTGCCGCGCCCGCATCAAGGATCATATCCTTGATCTTGCGGCTGGTGGTGCCGCGCACCACCGAGTCGTCGACCAGAATGACCCGCTTGCCCTTGATCAGCGCCCGGTTGACGTTCAGCTTCAACCGCACACCCATATTACGGATCTGCTCGGTCGGCTCGATAAAGGTGCGGCCCATATACTGGTTGCGAATGATCCCCATCGCGTAAGGGATGCCCGACTGCTGCGAAAAGCCGATGGCGGCTGGCGTGCCGCTGTCGGGCACCGGGCAGACAAGATCCGCCTCCACCGGCGCCTCTATCGCCAGCTCGACCCCGATCTGGCGGCGGGTTTCATACACCGATCTGCCGCCCAGAATGGAATCGGGGCGCGAGAAATAAACATGCTCAAAAATGCAAAAGCGCGACTTGGCCGGAGCAAAGGGCCGGGTAGACAGAACCTTGTTCCCCTCGATCACCACCATCTCGCCCGGCTCGATCTCGCGGATGAACTCGGCGCCGATAATATCGAGCCCGCAGGTCTCCGACGAAAGCGCCCAGCCGCTGTCGCCAATACGCCCCAGAACCAAGGGGCGCACCCCAAGCGAATCCCGCACCCCGATCAGTTTGGTGCGCGTCATGGCCACCACGGAAAAGGCGCCTTCGACCCGGCGCAGCGCATCCTTGATCCGCTCCGAGATATTCTGCTGGATGGAACGCGCCATCAGATGGATGATACATTCGCTGTCCGACGAGGACTGGAAGATAGAGCCACGCTCGATCAGCTCGCGGCGCAGCGCGGCGGCATTGGTCAGATTGCCGTTATGGGCGATCGCGGCACCCCCCATGGAAAATTCGCCAAAGAAGGGCTGCACATCGCGAATGGCGGTATTGCCCTTGGACCCTGCGGTGGAATAGCGCACATGACCGATGGAGAGGCTGCCGGGCAGCGTTTCCATCACGTTGGCTTTGGTGAAATTGTCACGTACATAGCCAAAGCGGCGGACGCTGTTGAACCCATCGGCGGGGTCATAGGCGACCACGCCTGCAGCCTCTTGCCCGCGGTGCTGCAAGGCATGCAGGCCAAGCGCGACGAAATTGGCGGCATCGGCAACGCCGGTTACACCGAAAACCCCACACTCCTCCTTCAGCTTGTCATCGTCAAAGGGGTGCGCGAAGTGAGATCGCATCTAAATGCTCTCCGATATGGCTTGTTGCGGCCATCCTTTATCCCCTTGAGGAAGGACTGTCACGCCCCGGATTGGTAAAAGCCCGATTTTCTCCGGGCCCAGACCAAATCACTCGCTGGTGGTGGTGCCGGTTGTGTCCGTTGTCGCGCCAGTCGTAGTGCCGGCATCAGCACCGGAGGTGGCAGGCGCCACCACGGTTGTCGCCCCGCCACATGGGCCAACCAGCTCATTGTAACGGGCCACCAGCCAGCCGGGCGCATCGGTCGGCACCTCGTCATTCAGCTTGTCTGCCAGCGAGGAAAAGACCTGCATGGAGCGAGAATTATCAACCATCGGCACCGCCTCTGACGCCAGAAGACGGCTGTAAAGCAGGAAGGCCACGGCAATCAGCAGCGCGCCCCGCGCCACACCGAACAAAAAACCAAGCCCCTGATCGATCCCAGAAAGGGCAGACCGCTGGATGACAGAGGCAAAAAGCGGCGTGAGAATGGACATCACAATCAGCGCGCCGGCAAAGACCACGAAAAAGCCCGCGATGATGGAGCCTTCGCAGTTGTCGGCCAGAAAACTGTCCAGAACCGGCACCTGCTTGATCAGCGGCGCTGCCTGATCGGCAAACATGAAAGCGGCGACACCGGCAGCCACCCAGCCCAGAATGGCAAAGACTTCGCGAACAAGGCCCCGGCTGTAGGACAGAATCGCCGAGAAGATCACGATCACGGCAACGGCGGCGTCTACGATTGTAAAACCTTCCAAGTGGTTACCCCTTTTAGCCGGCGGCGAACAGTTCGCCCACAAAAGTCACAAGATCAGGCATCGGTCGTACCGTCATCCCCGCGTCGCCCTTGGTCTTGCTGCTTTCGGGCGCCACTGCCTGTGAGAAACCAAGTTTTCGCGCTTCTTTCAACCTGTTTTCCATTTGGCTGACCGGACGAAGCGCGCCAGACAGGCTGATTTCACCGAAAAACACCATATCCGCCGGTAAAACCACATCCTCGCGCGCCGACAAAAGCGCCGCCGCAACCGCAAGATCGGCGGCGGGTTCAGAGACACGCATGCCGCCGGCCACGTTCAAAAAGACATCGAGACCGGCAAAGGGAATGCCGCAGCGCGCCTCCAGCACCGCAAGAATCGTCGAAAGCCTGCCGGAATCCAGCCCCACCACCGTCCGCCGTGGCGTGCCAAGCGGCGAGGGGGTCACAAGCGCCTGGATCTCGGTCAGGACCGGCCGCGTCCCCTCGATCCCCGAAAAGACCGCCGATCCGGGGCTGGCCTTGCCCCGTTCAGACAAAAACAGCGCCGAAGGGTTGGTAACCTCGGCCAGTCCGGCGCCGGTCATTTCGAACACGCCGATTTCGTCGGCCGGGCCAAACCGGTTCTTCACCGCGCGCAGGATGCGGAACTGGTGGCCGCGCTCGCCTTCGAAATAGAGCACGCAATCGACCATATGTTCGACCACGCGCGGCCCGGCGATCTGCCCATCCTTGGTCACATGGCCGACAAGCACCACCGCGGTGCCCCGGCTTTTGGCGAAACTGACCAGCTCATGCGCCGAGGCGCGGACCTGACTGACCGAGCCGGGCGCGGCCTCGACCATATCCGCCCAAAGCGTCTGGATGGAATCGATCACCACCAGATCGGCGCGGGCACTGTCGAGCGTTGTCAGAATGTCGCGCAGGTTGGTTTCGGCGGCCAGATGAACCGGCGCATCCGCCAGCCCAAGCCGTTGCGCGCGAAGTCGTACCTGCGCTGCCGCCTCTTCCCCGGAAATGTAAAGACATTTCAGCCCATTGCGGGCAAAAGCTGCTGTGGCCTGCAACATCAGCGTCGATTTGCCGATTCCCGGATCGCCGCCAACCAGTATGGCCGAACCGGCCACCAGACCACCCCCCAGCACGCGGTCAAGCTCCCCTATCCCCGACATAGACCGGGGTGGCGGCGCCTCTTTCGTCGTTAGGGTAGAAAGGGCGATGGTCTTGCCACGCATGGCCCCAAGCGTGCGCGCGGCGGGGCCGCTCGACAGGGGCGCCTCTTCACCGATGGAATTCCAGGCGCCGCAGCTATCGCAGCGCCCAGCCCACTTTTTGTGAACCGCACCGCAGTCGGCGCATACATAACTGACGGTTGACTTGCTCATGCGCCCTTACTGCCCGAGGTCGCAGGGGCGGGGCAAGGGGAGAATGGCGCTATTAGGATCAGCGACCGCCGCGCTCTGCCATCGCCGTGCCGGTCAGCCGCGAGACGACGATGCTGACCAAGATGCAGCCGGTAAAAAGGTAAAGGCCCCATGCCGTCTCCAGCCGCCCGACCAGCGCCCCTTTGGCCAGCATCACATAGAGCGCGATGAGAAAGACATCCGCCATGGCCAGCCGCCCCAGCCATTCCAAGGGATGCAAAAGCCGTGGTGCCGCCAGGTCGAAATGAATAAGCGCAAGCCCAAGGCATTTGGCCATCGGCGCGAAAAGCGCCAGAAACGTCACCAATAGCGCCAGAAACACATCCTTTTCCCAGATGGCCTGCAGGCCGGTCAGGACCGAGATCTCGTCAAGGTCGAAAAAGGGCAGCCAACCGGCGCGCAGCAGCGGCGCGAACCAGCTGAGCGGAAAAAGGATCAGCAGCGCCAGATTGACCGCCTGCAAGAGCCAGTAGGGCGGGCGCATTCAGCGCAGCCCGCTTTTTCGGCCAAGATCCCGGCCAATGGCCAGCCGCAAAAAGATCCACAGCCAGAAGGATACCCAGGAAATGCCAAAGGCGATCGCCTCTGTGCCGCCAAGATCGGCGGTGCCATCGGACAGCGCCAGACCAAAGCGCAAAAGCACGCCGATATTGAAGAGATAGCAAATGATCATCAGCGCCAGCGCGATCAGGTAACGCCCGGGCGTCACGCCCCGCCGTTCCGCGCGGCGGTAGGTTCGGACGAACAGCCGTAGCGTGAAATAGGGCGGGATGGCCCAAATGGCCGCAAAGATCAGAAAAGCGCCGATTGAGCCGGGGAGGATATGATCAGGCATCTTCTGCTACTTGTTTCCAATTTCGCAAAATTACTTGGCAGGTATTTTCCTGTCAATTCAAGCTCCCGTCAGCAAGATCAGCGCACGCTTTCGATCGGGCCTTCGGCGCGCCCATGGATGAACTGACTGACATAAGGGTCTGAGGTGGCGTCCATTTCTGAAACCGGGCCGGTCCAGCGTATCTTGCCGGCATGCAACATGGCCACCCGATCGGCAATGGCGCGGACCGAAGTCATGTCATGGGTGATGGTAATGGCCGTCGCACCCATTTCCGAAACAATTTCGCGGATCAGCGCATTGATTACACCCGACATGATCGGGTCGAGCCCCGTGGTCGGCTCGTCAAAGAAGATGATCTCCGGCTCTGCCGCGATGGCGCGGGCAAGGCCGACCCGCTTTTGCATGCCGCCAGAGAGTTCGGACGGATAAAGATCGGCCACTGTTTCCTTCAGCCCGACACGGCGCAGCTTTTCGATGGCGATGGCGCGCGCCTCGGCACTCTGCAGTTTGCGCTTGCCGCGTTGCAGCCGGAAGGCGACATTCTGCCAGACGGTCAGACTGTCAAACAGTGCGCCGCCCTGAAAGAGCATGCCGAACCGGTCCAAAAAGGCTTCTCGCCCCGGGCCAGAGGTGGCGGCGGGTGCGCCATCGACGGTGATTGTGCCGCTATCAGGTTTAATAAGACCGAGTATGCACTTGATAAGAACAGATTTTCCTGTGCCAGAGCCGCCAATGACCACCAGGCTTTGCCCGCGATCAAGCTGAAGGTCAATGCCGGCCAGAACCCGATTGGACCCAAAGGATTTCTGCAATGCGCTGAGCGTGATCATGCGGAAAAGAACACCTCTGTCAGGAAGTAGTTCGAGGCAAGAATGAGGACCGACGCGGCAACTACCGCCGATTTCGTCGCCCGCCCGACGCCCTGTGCGCCGCGTGCGGAATTCATCCCGTAAAAGCAGCCGCAAATCGCAATGACAAAGCCAAAGACCGCCCCCTTGATCAGGCCGGAAATGATGTCAAAAGCCTCGAGATAGGCGGTGGTATTGGCCAGATAGGTGGCCGGGTTGAACTCCAGCCGGTTCACCCCGACGAGATAGCCGCCAAGAATGCCGATGGAATCGCCAGTTGCCACCAACAGCGGCACCGCCAGCGTGGCGGCAAGAACACGCGGGACGGTCAGATATTTCATCGGATGGGTCGAAAGGGTGACAAGGGCGTCAATCTGCTCGGTCACTTTCATCGTGCCGATTTCCGCCGCGATGGAGGAGGCGACGCGCGCCGCCACCATCAGCCCGCCAAGAACCGGACCGAGCTCTCGCACCATGCCAATGGCGGTGATGGAGGGCACGACCGCCTCTGCCGAAAAGCGCGCGCCACCCGCATAGATCTGCAAGGCTAGCGCGCCGCCGGTGAAAAGCGCCGTCAGCCCGACCACAGGCAGGCTGAACCAGCCGATCTGTAAAAGGGCGGTCAGAAATTCGCGCGGATAAAAGGGTGGGCGGATGAGATGGCTGACGGTTTCAACCGAAAAAAGCGCGATACGCCCAATGGCAGCAAGAGCCTGGAAGCAGAGCCGCCCAAGGGCTGCGATCGGTTTGAGAAGGGTCATCGGCGACAGTACTTTCCTTGGGCCCTACATCATAGCCGCGCCGTTTGGCCGCGCCAAGGGTGGTTTGCATGTCTATGGTGACCGCTGCCACCGTCTTGGGTAGGACCCGCCGGATCAGTAATCCTCCTGACCCTGCTGCCAGGCCTTGACCAGATTGCCGAACCGGGTAAAGCGCCCCTCAAAGCTCAGCTCGATCGTGCCGATCGGCCCGTGGCGCTGCTTGCCGATGATCACCTCGGCCTTGCCATGTACCCTTTCCATCGTTTCCTGCCATTTTGCCATGGCTTCAAGATTGTCGTCGCCGGGCTTTTCGCGCTCTTTGTAATATTCGTCGCGATAGACGAACATCACCACGTCGGCATCCTGCTCGATAGAGCCGCTTTCCCGAAGGTCGCTCAGTTGCGGGCGCTTGTCCTCGCGGTTTTCTACCTGACGCGACAGCTGCGACAGGGCCACCACGGGAATATTCAACTCCTTGGCGATGGCCTTGAGCCCTTGGGTGATTTCGGAAACTTCCTGCACACGGTTGGCCTCGCCCCGGCCGGTGCCCTTGATCAGCTGCAGATAGTCGACCATCAGCACATCGAGCCCGTGGGTACGTTTCAGCCGCCGGGCGCGGGCGGCCAGCTGGCTGATCGGGATGGCCGGCGTGTCGTCGATGAAAAGCGGGCAGCTTTCCAGCGTCTTGGCCGCCTCGACGAATCGGCGAAACTCGGTTTCCGTCATGTCGCCGCGTCGGATCTGTTCCGAGGGTACTTCGGACGCTTCCGAAAGCACCCGCGCCGCCAGCTGTTCGGACGACATCTCGAGGCTGAAAAAACCCACGACACCGCCATTGACGGCGCCTTCGGTCCCATCGGGCAGACGGCCCTTCTTGTAGGCTTTGGCGATATTGAAGGCGATGTTTGTGGCAAGGGAGGTTTTACCCATCGACGGACGACCGGCAAGGATCAGAAGGTCGGATGGATGCAGCCCCCCCAGTTTCTTGTCCAGATCGACAAGCCCGGTCGAAATCCCCGCCAGACCGCCATCGCGCTGATAGGCCGCAAGCGCCGATTGCACCGCCTCTGTCGTGGCCTTGAGAAAGGAGACAAAACCTTTTTCGGCGTGTCCTTGTTCGCCAAGCTGATAAAGCGCCTGTTCGGCGGTGATGATCTGGTCGCGCGGATCATCCTCCACCTCGATGGAACGGGCGCGGGCGGAAATATCGCGGCCAAGGGCGATCAACTCGCGCCGCACCGCCAGATCATAGATCATCTGCGCATAGTCGCGCGCCGCAAAGGCCGAGATGGCCGCCCCGGCCAGCCGCGCCAGATAGGCCGGACCGCCCAGCTCCTTCAGCCCGGGGTCTTCGTCCAGATAGCCTTTCAGCGTGACCGGCGAGGCCAGCGCGTTTTTCTGGATACGGCCAACCGCCACTTCGAAGATTCGCTGATGGACCGGATCAAAGAAATGTTCGGCCCGTACCAGTGCCGCGATCCGGTCATAGATATCGTTATTGGTGAGGATAGCACCAAGAAGCTGTTGTTCAGCCTCGATATTATGGGGTAGGGCGGCTGCTGGTTCCTCGGCCGGAACGGGCAAGGCCTGCCGCAAAGTGGCGATATCGCTCATCCTGTAGCTCTTTTCTTATTGTCCCGTGCCTTCAATGCCGGGGTTGGCGGCAGAAAGCAAACGCCGCGCATTTGCCCTGCCAGCCCCATCATAACGCAAATTTTCGGATATTGCCCACAAGATATGGGGGGGGATCGGCGGGAATCAACTGATCTGCCCATCTTCTCCACAGGCTATTCACAGCCGGCATCCACAAGAATTTTTTACCCGGCGCTATTTGGCCGAACGGGCCTCTTGCCAGGGGCGCGGGTTGGTCAGAAAACTTTCGACCTCGCTGAGCGTCGCGGGGTCAAAGGCGCCCTGCGCGCGGGCTTCTGCCAGAACATCCCACCAGGTGCAAAGTGCATGCAGGCTGACACCATGATCACCGAGCTTTTTGACGGTTTCGGGGAAGATCCCATAGTAAAAGATCACCGCCGTATGGGTGCAGCTGGCACCGGTTTCGCGGATCGCGTCAACGAAGGAGAGTTTGGAGCCGCCGTCGGTGGTCAGATCCTCCACCAGCAACACGCGCTGCCCTTCGCTCATCACCCCTTCGATACGGGCATTGCGGCCATAGCCCTTGGGCTTCTTGCGCACATAGG
>JBARVM010000413.1:0-2555 GCA_049646265.1 Paracoccaceae bacterium | reverse complement strand
GGACGCAGCGCGCCGCGTACTTCCCAGACAAGCGCAAGGCCGAGATCGGCATTGAGGGAACGTTCGTGAAACTCGTCAAAGACGAGTATGCCGACACCGGCAAGTTCAGGATCGGACTGGATCTGCCGGGTCAGAATGCCCTCTGTCACCACCTCTATCCGCGTGGCTGCCGACACTTTCGTCTCGCCGCGCATCCGGTAGCCGACCGTCTTGCCGACCGGCTCGCCCAGCGTCTCTGCCATCCGTTCCGCCGCCGCCCGCGCCGCGAGCCGCCGGGGTTCCAGCATGACAATCCGTCCCTTGGTCAACCCGGCGTCAAGCAGCGCCAGCGGCACGCGCGTGGTCTTGCCTGCCCCCGGCGGGGCCTGCAGCACGGCCCGCCCCGCACCGCGCAAGGCGTGGATCAGGTCCCCCAGAACCGCGTCGATTGGCAAGGCTTGCGTCATAGACCCCTTATTGCCGGATCATGCGGCCATTGCCATAGAGCGTGTCCATGGAAATTTCCGTGACCTGCACCATGGCTTCGCCCGCCGCCGGCCCGTAGGTCAGCTGAAAGGGAAAGCGGGCCTTTTCCGCCATGTCCTTGGCCGAAAACCCCTCCAGCCGGCGATATTCTCCATCGCAGCTGATCGCATCGCCCGCCGTTTTGGCCGGGCCAAGCGTTACCTGACTGCGCCGGCGCCCGTCAAAGAGCGTCAGAACCTGGTCGCAGGCCGCATCGCGGGGCACGGCGCGCAGAATGGCGAAAAGGGCGGTCAGCGGGTCAACCGTGCCGCCTTGCGTGGCGGGGTCCAGCGCTTGCGCGCGGGCCTTCTTGGGCGGGTTGTAGGATTTCACCTGCGGCACGCCGCCCACATAGGCCATCACCGCCTCGGACTGGCGCTTGCCTGTGTCGGCCTTTTCGCTGTAGCGCGCCGGGGTAAACCTGCCCGCCGCGAAATGGCCCGATGTTTCGGCGTCATAGCGCACCTTCTTGACGAAGGCCAAAAGCCCCGCACTTTTCAGCGTGCCCTTGGCGACATAGGTGCTTGCATTGACCGAGCCGCCAATGGTGAGCCGCGCCGCCGAGAGGCCCTTGATCGAAATGTCAAAGACAATCCGGTCATTCTGGACCGCCGCTTGCTCGGCCCGAAGCGGGGTAGCGGCCAGTGCGGCAAGCGCAGCCGTCAAAAGGATCGCGGGATGCAGGCGGGGGCACAACATCGGGAAACCTCGGGGATAGTTACGGGTTGCACTGGACAGAAGGTGGCGCGAAAAGGCAAGTAGCGGTAGGGGTCGGGGTCAGAGACAGGAAAACGGGCAAGATATTGCCTGAAACGCAAGATGAAGCCACACGAGATTGCACAGAAGTTACTGAAGGGCGACCGCCGGGCGCTGGCCCGTGCCATCACGCTGGTCGAAAGCGGCCGCGCCGATCACCGTCAAGAGGCGTTGGCCTTGCTGGAGGCGGTTTCCACCCCCAAGCGCCAGGCGCTGCGGATCGGGCTTTCCGGCACGCCCGGCGTGGGAAAATCCAGCTTTATCGAGGCTTTCGGCAGCTTTCTGACAGGCAAGGGGCTAAGCGTTGCGGTGCTGGCGGTCGATCCTTCCTCCTCCCGGTCGGGGGGCTCGATCCTTGGCGACAAGACGCGGATGGACCGGCTGGCCCGCGACCCGCGCGCCTTTATCCGCCCCTCGCCCAGTCAATTGCATCTGGGAGGCGTCGGGCGGCGCACGCAAGAGGCGGCGGCCCTGTGCGAGGCGGCAGGCTTTGACATCATCCTGATCGAGACGGTGGGCGTTGGCCAGTCAGAGACGCTGGTGGCGGGGATGGTTGATCTGTTCCTCCTCCTCCTTGCCCCGGCGGGCGGTGACGAATTGCAGGGGGTCAAGCGCGGCATCATGGAGATGGCCGATCTGATCCTGATCAACAAGGCCGACGGCGATCTGAAAGCGGCCGCGACGCGCACATGTGCCGACTATGCCGGTGCCTTGCGGCTTTTGCGCAAGCGGCCACAAGACCCCGACGGCTTTCCAAAGGCGCTATGCGTGTCGGCGCAGGAAGAGGTGGGGCTTGATCAGGTCTGGGCGGATATCGAGAGCCTGACAGGCTGGCGCCGCGCCGCCGGTATCTTCGACCAAAGACGCGCCGAACAGGCCCGACAGCAGTTCGAGGCGGAAGTGCGCGAGGGGTTGCTGGCACGGCTGCGTCAGGACGAGGCGATCCGCGGCAAGATGGCCGCGCTGGCGGCAGAGGTCGAAAAGGGACTTTCGCCCTCGCGCGCGGCAGCACGCATGCTTGCCGATCTTTTACCGAAATAAAGGGCCGGGATCGGACCGGTTGAAGGACTGCGATGGCGGGCCGTCGCGGTCCCGGCGGGCGAGCGGTAGCGCGGTGGTTGCGCGGCAAGAGGATGAGCGGGGGCAGCGCGCCGGACCCCGAGGATATTTCGCCTGGCGCCGCCAAACCTTGGGATGAATCGCTTGACGCGCCCCCGCTTTGCCCTTATTCCGCCCGGATGGAATTCAGGGTCTGGCCGTGGTCAGGCCCATTGTCTCTATGAACGGGGCGCTAT
>JBARVM010000412.1:0-3221 GCA_049646265.1 Paracoccaceae bacterium | reverse complement strand
GTCAACCACCGGGGAAATAGGAAACAACATCCGCCGAATGTAACGAACTGGAGCAAAACCGGAAACAGACCAGCCGGGCTTATATGGGCTCTGCGCCGCAGTTGGCGGGGTCGGGAACTAAGCGCTTGCCCGACTGCCGCCCCCACATGTTAGAACGGTTACGGATGGCAAGGTCACTGACTTTGCCGTCTCTGATGGGGGACACATCATTTGACTACGGATGGGCTCAAAGACACTCGGTCTTTGTCTGGGGACTGGCAAGCGCGGCTTGAAGAGCTTGGCGCGCGCGAGGGGTTCTATGCCAACCTTGGCCCGGACCATGCGACGCTTTTTGTAAAACGCAACAATACGCTGATCGTCACCTTTGAAACCGCCCGCTCTATTGTCGAGCGGCAGGTGGGCAGGATGCCCTTTGGCCTTACGGTCAGCGAAATGCGCAACTGTTCGCATCTGTGCCTGATCGCCAAGACGAAGAGCTGGTACCGCGACGCCAATATCTATGCCTTCTTCGACAGTCTTGTGGACGAATCCTTCTTTGAGGATTTTGACAATGTGGTGTTCTTCGGCGCGGGTATGGCGGGCTATGCTGCGGCCGCCTATTCGGTGGCCGCCCCCGGCGCCACGGTGGTGCTGGTTCAGCCGCAGGCAACGCTTGACCCTGCCGTTACCGGCTGGGACCCGCGGCACAGCGATTATCGGCGGCTGAATTTCACTGACCGCTACGGCTATGCGCCAGACATGCTGGACGGCGCGGGCCGGGTCTTTCTGATGGTCGATCCCGAACAGACCTTTGACGCGATGCATGCGGCGCTCTTCCGCAAGCCCTTCGTGCATCTCTTGCCCTGTCGCAATCTTGGCGGCGATCTTTTCGGGTCGCTTTGTGACATGCATGTGCTGCAGGCGGTTCTGGCGGCCTGCGCTTCGGGCAGTTTCGATCCGGCGCTTTTCTGGACCTTCTATCGCACGCGGCACAATTACCTGCCCTATCTGCGCAAGCTTTTGTCCAAGCTGGAGGCGGACGGGCGCGCGGTGCTGGCCCTGTCGCTTGCGCGCAATGTTGGTGCGCGGCTGGGCGACGAGAAATTCCTGGTCCGTGCCAAGGCACTGGATGACGAGATCAGATTCGTGCGGGCCAAGCTGGGCCGGGGAGATAAGGGTTAGGTCGACCGGGACCGCGGCAGGCCCGCGCGTTCTAACCCGCTTTCGCGGTCAGCCGCACAAGTTCCTGACGTTCCTTGATGTTCATCATGCCGGAATTTTCGATCAGCATGGCAAAGCCAAGGTCGGGGAAATAGAGAAAGGTCTGGCTTTCCCATTCGTAGCCTTGCGTAAAGGTGACGTTGATCGGAAAACTGCGATAGCTGCACCCGTCCAGCTCGACCCGCGCCTCGGCCCCGAAGACATAGGCGGCCTGTTCGGTGCTGACCTCATCGCCCGGAAAGGTCGCGGCAACCGTGCCGACCCATGGCAACCCGCCGGGCTGAGGCTGCGGCAATGGATCGCCGTCATAGCGATAATCGACGCGATGATCCGGCGAGGCTTTGCCATCCTTTAGGGCCTCGACCGCCAGATCGTACAGGCCCCATTTGGCGGTATAGCGCATGTCGCCGCCGATCTCTTCCACGGCCAGTTCGGTGACTTCGACCAGACCGTCATCGGCGCGGCGCACTTCGGTTAGGGTGCCGTCGGCATATTCGGCCAAAATCCCCTGCCCCATATTGGCGCTGCTGACGCAACTGCCCGCCATGGCTGTTCCGGCAGCAAAGCTGGCGCCGATCAAGGGCAGGATGAAACGGGATATGAGCATGAGGCACCTTTGTCCGCGGAACTGATCGGCAGCTTGCAGGGCCTTATCCTATCACACAAGTCACCCTGCCCCCATAGTCTCGGGCGGCTTGGGTCAACAGTGGTAGGCCTGCGCATGCAGCTTGTAGATATCGGCGCCGGGGGTCGCCTGATCAAAGACCACCGTATTGGCGCCCGCGTCCAAAGCATCGGCCATGATCGTGTTGCGGGCATATTTCAGCCCCTCTTCGGCCAGAACCCCGTAAACCCCCGGCCGCATTGAGATATCCGTGACATAACGACAAGCGGTGACCTCGGCCGCGCTGGCCTCCCTCACGCCGGAGACGCCGCGAAAACCGGGGTCATTGGTGCAGCCCGCAAGCCCTGCGACCATGGCCGCGATCCCGGCCGAAACTGTCAGATTGATAAGACGCATCTTCTGCCCTCTCTCCTGGCGATCATCGCCGCCCTGTCAACAATCTGATCCTTTGCCGCGCCTTCCACAAGGGCGGCAAACAATCGCCGCGACGATTCGGCAAAAGCCCGCCCGAGGTCCCGGCGATCAGGCGGGGGCTCCGGGCCGGGGATTGGCCAATCCCATCCGCTCAAAAATGGTGGCAGAGGTGGCGCGATCGGTGTATCGCCAGCCCATGACAGAGAAACTGAAAATCCGCCGCCCCGACGACATGCATCTGCATTTGCGCGATGGGGCCATGTTGCAGGCAGTCCTGCCCGAAACCGCCCGGCATTTCGGCCGCGCCATCATCATGCCGAACCTTGTTCCGCCGGTGGTCACCGCCAAGGATGCACGCGCCTACCGCGACCGGATTCTTGCGGCCCTGCCCAAGGGCGCGGATTTTCAGCCGCTGATGACGCTGTATCTCACCGAAACCACCGATGCCGAGGATGTGGCCGAAGCGCACCGATCTGGCCTTGTTCACGCGGTCAAGCTGTACCCCGCCGGGGCCACGACCAATTCCGGTTCTGGCGTGCGCGATTTCGACCGGGTGCGCGGCGTGCTGGAACGGATGGCAGAAATCGGCCTGCCGCTTTGTGTGCATGGGGAGGTGACGGACCCCGCCGTTGACATTTTCGACCGGGAAGCCGTCTTCATCGAGCGCACGCTAGACCCGATCCGCCGCGCCACGCCGGGGTTGAAAGTGGTCATGGA
Source organism: Paracoccaceae bacterium (assembly GCA_049646265.1). Classification (GTDB taxonomy): domain Bacteria; phylum Pseudomonadota; class Alphaproteobacteria; order Rhodobacterales; family Rhodobacteraceae; genus TMP-24. Next base: position 265 of record JBARVM010000412.1, on the reverse strand, counting down.
ACATATCACCACCGAGGAGGGTGTCGCCTATGCGCGCAGCGGTGGCGCCGATCTGGCCGCGACGATCACCACCCATCATCTGGTGATCAACCGCAACCATATCCTCGCCGGCGGCATCAGGCCGCATTACTATTGCCTGCCGGTCGCCAAGCGCGAAAAGCACCGTCTGGCGCTGCGGGCGGCCGCGACATCGGGCGAGGCGCGGTTTTTCCTTGGCACCGACAGCGCGCCGCATGCCGATCAGCTGAAGGAACATGCCTGCGGC
>JBARVM010000411.1:0-1997 GCA_049646265.1 Paracoccaceae bacterium | reverse complement strand
GCCAATATCATCCTGTCCTCGGCCGATATGGAGGCCGCCGTCATCGGGGGCGTGGACGGTTGTTTTGCCAATTCGGGCCAAAGTTGTGATGCGCCGACGCGCATGTTCGTGCCGCGCAAATGGCATGCCGAAGCACTGGAAGTGGCCAAGGCCAAGGCTGAAAGCATGGTGACGGGTGATCCCCGTGATCCCGCGACCAATCTTGGGCCGGTCATTAGCCGTACGCAATATGACAAGATCCAGGGTCTGATCCAGAAAGGTATCGAGGAGGGTGCAACCCTTGTTACCGGCGGTCTTGGCCGTCCGCAGGGGCTGAACCGGGGCTGGTTCGTCAAGCCGACGATCTTTGGCAATGTTCAACATGATATGACCGTTTCTCGCGAAGAGATCTTTGGTCCGGTCCTGTCGATCCTGCCCTATGACGATGAGGAAGAAGCCATCGCCAAGGCTAATGACACGGATTACGGGCTGGCGGCCTTTGTGCAGGGCGAGCTGGAACATGCACGTCGGGTTGCGCGGCGGTTGCGCGCCGGTCAGGTCAGCCTGAATTACCCCGACTGGGACATCTTCGTTCCCTTCGGTGGCTACAAACAATCTGGCAACGGTCGTGAATATGCCGATTGGGGCATACACGATTTCTGCGAGGTCAAAGGGATCGTTGGATACGGCGCCTGAGGCGCCAAAAGGGAGAAGTGAATGCACTACGGTTATATCGGCCTCGGTAATCTGGGGGCAGCCTGCGCAGGCTGCCTCCTGAAGGCGGGTTTCAAGGTCACCGTTACGGACCTTAAGAAAGAACTGGCAGAACCGCTGATTGCGGCCGGCGCCACCTGGGCCGACAGTGCGGCCGAAGTAGCGGCCTCGGTTGACCATGTCATCACCTGTCTGCCATCGCCGGCCGTTACCGCCAAAGTGCTGGAGCAGATCCTGCCCAAGATGAAGAAGGGTTCGACCTGGATCGAGATGTCGACGCTGGGTCGAGACGAGGTTTTGGAATTTGCCAAAACCGCCGAGGCGCATGGTATCCGCATGCTGGAACTGCCCGTCACCGGCGGTGTTCACCTGGCCTACCGCGGTGAGATCACCATGCTTCCGGGCGGGGACAAGGAAACGGTGGATCTGCACTGGAAAGCCTTTGAGGCGATGGGCAACCGTGTCTTCCACATGGGCCCTCTCGGATCGTCCTCGATCATCAAGGTCATCACCAACATGCTGGCTTTCATCCACCTGAAGGCCTGCGGAGAGGCGCTGATGCTGGCCAAACGCGGCGGTCTCGACCTTGGGCAGGCATGGCACGCCATTGCCGCCTCTTCCGGCAATTCCTTTGTGCATGAAACCGAAGGCGCGCTGATCCTGAACGGCTCTTACGATATTGCCTTCAATATCGACCTGGCGCTGAAGGATCTTGGCTTTGCGATGGGCTTTGGCCGCGAATTTGGCGTGCCGTTGGAATTGGCGGCGATGACCAACCAGACCTATGTCGCCGCAAAGGCCGCCTATGGTGGGGATGCGCAATCGCCGATGATCGCCAAGCTTCTGGAAGATCAGCTTGGCACCGATCTGCGCGCCCCGGGCTTCCCAGCCCGTCTGGAGTGATCTGACAAGGGTCGGCGCGGGTCGCTAAGCCTGCGCCGATCCAAAACCGCACTTGCCCCGGCCTAAAAGCGGCCCGACGAGGGGCGCAGAGCTTGCGACAGGCTTTCAAAACGGCGCTTTGCGACCTGTGGCCATTCATACGCTTCGACCGCAGCGCGCGCCTTGGCCCCCCATTCCCGCCGCAAAGAGTTCGACCGGGCAAATTCCGTGATCGTTTGCCGCAATTCCGTGATGTTCGACGTGTCGAGCTGGCATATCGCACCGGACTGCGCCCCGATCCGGCCGGCGCCCACCGCAGAGGCGATCACCGGCAGGCCATGTGCCGCCGCCTCATAGGTGACAAGCGGATCCCCCTCTTCCAGCGAGGGCATGACAAAGACGTCGGCGGCCCGAAAGGCGCT
>JBARVM010000410.1:0-2160 GCA_049646265.1 Paracoccaceae bacterium | reverse complement strand
GCGCTGCACCACCTCAATTCGGCTTAGTGTCCAATCACGCAGGGTGGTTTCCAGGTAATCTTGTATGACTGGCGCGCCATGCATTACTTCGGATGCCCACACTTTTGAGCCGTTCGGATGGCGGCGCGAGATTTCCATCTTGGCATCGATATAGGCGCCCAACCCCTCGACCGGGCCGGGGGCATTGTCGAAACTCGCAGCAGCCTGCAGCCAAAACTCGAAAATATTGCGGACAACAGTTCGGTAGAGATCTTCCTTTGTCGGGAAATAGTAATGAAGATTGGCCTTAGGCAGTCCCGCGACATCGGCGATTAGTTGCATGGTAGCGCCGCCAAACCCTGCTTCTGCAAAGACTTTTTCAGCCGCCTCAAGAATGATGCGCTCATTTTCCTGTCGGATCGCCAGACGTTTCGATTGCTGGTTGGCTTTGGCCATATGCCGTCCCGGTTCGAATATTTTTGTTGACCAATCGGTCAGGTTGTGTTGGTCTTTCTCCTGACCATATGGTCAAGTAATGAGTCGCCGCAAGAGGCAATAGACATCCCAAAAGCAATAAGGGGGGAGGGAACGCGCGTGGCTTCACCAGGAGAGAATGTTCGCATCAACGCAGGGCGTCTGTGGGATAGTCTGATGGAAATGGCAACCATCGGCCCCGGTGTGGCCGGGGGGAACAACCGCCAGACCCTGACTGATGCGGATGCCGCGGGGCGCAAGCTCTTTCAAAACTGGTGCGAGGCCGCGGGCTGCACGATGGGTGTCGATACGATGGGCAACATGTTTGCTACCCGTCCCGGCACCGACCCCGACGCGCTGCCGGTCTATATCGGCAGTCATCTTGATACCCAGCCGACGGGCGGCAAATACGACGGGGTTCTAGGCGTTCTGGCGGGGCTCGAGGTGGTGCGCACGATGAATGACCTGGGGCTGGAAACCCGCCACCCGGTCGTTGTAACCAACTGGACCAATGAGGAAGGCGCGCGTTTCGCACCGGCGATGCTCGCCTCTGGCGTCTTTGCCGGGATGCACACGCAGGAGTATGCCTACGGGCGCAAGGACCTTGACGGGCTCAGCTTTGGCGATGAATTGAAACGGATCGGCTGGGTGGGCGACGAGGTTGTCGGGGCCCGCAAGATGCATGCGATGTTCGAATATCACATCGAACAGGGCCCGATATTGGAGGCCGAGGGCAAGGATATCGGTGTTGTCACCCATGGGCAGGGTCTTTGGTGGCTGGAAATCACACTGACCGGCAAGGATGCCCATACCGGCTCCACCCCGATGAACATGCGGGTCAATGCAGGCCTTGGCATGGCGCGCATCACCGAGCGGGTACATCAGATCGCCATGGGCCACCAGCCCGGCGCGGTGGGGGCCGTGGGGCAGGTGACAGTTTTCCCCAACTCCCGCAATGTGATCCAGGGCAAGGTTGTCTTTACCGTCGACGTCCGTAGCCCCGACCAGTCCAAACTCGACACAATGCGCGGCGAGGTGGAGCGCGCCGCCCATGCCGTGGCGGCCGAGCTTGGCCTTGGCTGCTCGATCGAGCCGGTCGGCCATTTCGACCCCGTGACCTTTGACCCGACGCTGGTGAAGCGTGTGCGCAACGCCGCGCAAAAGCTTGGTCACAGCCATATGGACATCATCTCTGGCGCCGGTCACGACGCCTGCTGGATCAATCGGGTTGCGCCGACGGTGATGATCATGTGTCCCTGTGTTGACGGCCTGAGCCACAACGAGGCCGAAGAGATCAGCCCGGAATGGGCGGCGGCGGGGACGGATGTGCTGCTGCACGCGGTTCTGGAGACGGCGGAGGTCGTGGGGTGAGCACGATAGACCTGTCGGAATCCGTTCAGATAACACTGAGTGCTGCTGAAGTGGTTTTACTATCAGAGTGCGTGGAGGATCTGATTGCGGATGCTGCCCAGTCTGCGAGCATTAACGAGGCGGAGCTACAGGCGTTGTGGAACCTCTCCGCCGTACTCGAAAAATCCAACCCACATATCTTGGCAGACAATTGGGACGAGATCCTTGCGTCGGCCAAGAACGAAATCTTGGGGAGATAGCCATGACCACAGTCATCAAGAACGGTACCATCGTCACCGCCGATCTGACCTACAAGGCGGATGTGCTGATTGAGGGCGGCAAGATCGCCGGGATCGG
>JBARVM010000409.1:0-2830 GCA_049646265.1 Paracoccaceae bacterium | reverse complement strand
CCAAAAGATCGCGCGTCGCCCCGCCAAGGATGGATTCGCGCAGGCGCGAATGGCCATAGGCGCCGATCACCAGCATATCAGCCCCGACATCGCTCGCATGACGCAAGAGCACCTCGGAGATGCGCGGCAGGGTGCGGGCCAAAACCGAAACTTCAGCCTTTACCCCATGGCGGGCCAGAAACTGCGACAGGGGGCCGCCCGGATCGGACCGTTCGGCGCTGTGGCTGTCGGGCGCGATGATGGCGACATCGACATGAGCGGCCTTTTTCAACAGCGGCAGCGCCGCGCGTATCGCCGACATGGCCGCATCGCTTTGGTTCCAGCCGATGACGATCCGCTGCCCTTCGACCTTTTGCTGCCCTGTCGGCATCAGGAGAACCGGCACCTTGCCATCGAAAAGGGCGGCTTCGGCGACAAGGGCGCTGTCGGCCATCGTGTCCTTGCCCTCGGGCCGGGTCACCACCACCAGATCGCAAAAGCGCGCCAGTTGCCCGACATGTGCCCCGACAACACCGATCTGTGCCACAGCCCCTTCGACGGCCCAGCGGATCTCTTCGGCCTTCAGGCGCTGGCGGACTGCCTCCTCCACCTCCAATGCGTCTGAACGGGCCTCTTTCAGTGCTTCTTCATGCACCATCGGCGCCACCGGCATGCCGCCAACATAGTAATAGCCACTGTGGGTGTGATCGATGCCAAGGCACAAAACATCGAGATGGGCATCTTGTGACCGCGCCAAGGAGATCGCGCCGTCAAGCGCGGCTGCATCCTCTTTGCGGGTCGCGACGGTCAGGATTGATTTGAAACTCATGTCCTTATCCTTTCGGGATTAACAGCATGCGGCAAGATTATCCGGGCTGGCGGTGGCCTGCGTTGACCAGGATCAACTGCAAGCCGCAGCCGGTTTGACACAGATCAAGGCGGCCAGCCCCAACCCCCCCTAGTTCAGACCAAAGGCCAAAGGGCGGCAGAGCCCTGCCCGGGCAGACCGAGAAGAGGGGACGAATATGTGGGACGTGATCAAGCTTGCGCTGCTGGGCGCCATCGCGCTTTTCGCGGCGATAGCGGCCAATTACGCGCATGATCTGGCTTATATGGTCAATGCGGTGACCATCATGCTTGCGGCGGCGGCGACCTTTCTGTGGGCGCTGCGAACCGGCGACGAACATCGCCCTGAACCCATGCATGAATATAATGACGCCGTAGTACGGGCAGGGGCGATTGCCACCACCCTTTGGGGCATTGTCGGATTTCTTGTCGGCACCTTCATCGCCTTTCAACAGGCATTCCCCTCGCTCAATTTCGTCTGGGCTGAAGGTTATGCGAACTTTGGCAGGTTGCGGCCGCTCCATACATCGGCGGTGATCTTTGCCTTTGGCGGCAATGCCCTGATCATGTCCACCTTCTATATCGTCCAGCGCACCACGGCGGCCCGGCTATGGGGCGGCAATCTGGCCTGGTTCGTCTTTTGGGGCTATCAGCTGGTCATCGTTCTGGCGGCCAGCGGCTACCTTCTGGGTGCGACCCAATCCAAGGAATATGCCGAACCGGAATGGTATGTGGACTGGTGGCTAACCGTGGTCTGGGTGGCCTTTCTTGTGGTCTTCCTCGGCACGCTGGTGCGGCGGCGAGAGCCGCACATCTACGTCGCCAACTGGTTCCTTCTGTCCTTCATCGTCACGGTGGCGATGCTGCATCTGGTCAACAATATCTCCATCCCGGTTTCCTTCCTCGGCTCCAAATCCGTACAGCTTTTCTCGGGCGTGCAGGATGCGATGGTACAATGGTGGTACGGGCATAATGCCGTGGGCTTTTTCCTGACCTCGGGCTTTTTGGGCATGATGTATTATTTCGTGCCGAAGCAGGCGGAACGGCCTGTCTACAGCTACAAACTGTCGATCATCCACTTCTGGGCACTGATCTTTCTTTATATCTGGGCGGGTCCGCACCACCTGCATTACACCGCCCTGCCCGACTGGGCCTCGACCCTTGGCATGGTCTTTTCGATCGTCCTGTGGATGCCCTCATGGGGTGGGATGATCAACGGGCTGATGACCCTTTCGGGCGCATGGGACAAGCTGCGGACCGATCCGATCCTACGGATGATGGTCGTCTCCATCGGTTTTTACGGCATGTCCACATTTGAAGGGCCGGTCATGTCGATCAAGGCGGTGAACTCGCTGTCGCACTATACCGACTGGACCATCGGTCATGTCCATTCCGGGGCACTTGGCTGGAACGGCATGATCACCTTTGGCGTTCTCTACTATCTTGTGCCGCGCCTGTGGGGTCGCAGCGGTCTTTACTCGCTGCGGCTGGTCTCCTGGCACTTCTGGCTGGCGACCATCGGCATCGTGCTTTACGCCGCCTCCATGTGGGTGTCGGGCATCATGGAAGGGCTGATGTGGCACGCAGTCGATGCCAACGGCTTTCTCGTCAACGCCTTTGCCGACACGCTTCCGGCGAAATTCCCGATGCTGGTCGTGCGCGGTATCGGCGGGGTGATGTACCTCGGCGGGGCCTTGATCATGACCTACAATCTTTGGGCCACCGTCGCCCGGCAGCCGGTCAGCACCGGCCTGTCGGTCGCGGTCCCGGCCGAATAGGAGGCCCGCAGATGGCATTTCTTGACAAACACCAAAAACTGGAACGGAACGCCTCGCTCCTGCTGGTCGGCTCGCTTCTGGTCGTCACGATCGGCGGCATCGTCGAAATCGCGCCGCTCTTTTACCTGCAAAACACCATCGAGAAAGTAGAGGGCATGCGCCCCTATACGCCGCTCGAACTGACAGGGCGCGATATCTATGTGCGCGAAGGGTGCTATGTCTGCCAC
>JBARVM010000408.1:0-8359 GCA_049646265.1 Paracoccaceae bacterium | reverse complement strand
TTTATCTGGACGAGGCGGGGTGGCTGGCCGCCTTGGGCAAGCGGCGGGTGGTGCAATTGGCGGTTTTGTCGGCCCCGACGGGTCCCGGCGTTCTTGATGCGGGCGGGCGGATCGGGCGCAACTTTGCTGCCGAACGTAAGTTGGAAAATGTAAGCCTTTTCGGCGCCTTGAAGGATCATGTCGAGGCTCGCGTCAAAGACGGGCAGGTGGTGATCGCCAGCTATTCCGAGGGCGCGCGCGACCGGCTGCAGGGGCTTTTGGCCGATGAGGGTGTCGCACCTGCGACCCTGATCGCCGATGCGCGGGAGGTGCCAGAGGCCAAGGGCGGGGTGTTTCTGACCGTCTGGGCACTGGAACATGGGTTTGAGTGCGGTGGGCTGACGGTCATTTCCGAACAGGATGTCTTGGGCGACCGGCTGGTTCGCGGCGCGCAGAAACGCCGGCGGGCCGAGAACTGTCTGACCGAGGCACACTCGCTGACCCCCGGCGATCTGGTAGTGCATGTCGCACATGGTGTCGGCCGGTATCAGGGGCTGGAAACCATAACCGCCCTTGGGGCGCCGCATGAATGTGTGCATCTGGAATATGCCGAAGGGGCGCGGCTTTATCTTCCGGTCGAGAATATCGAACTTCTTAGCCGTTATGGCCATGAAGAGGGGTTGCTTGACCGGCTGGGTGGCGGGGCGTGGCAGGCCAAGAAGGCCAAGCTGAAGGAACGTATCCGGCTGATCGCCGAACGGCTGATGCGGATTGCGGCAGAACGCGCCTTGCGCCGGGCGCCGATGCTGGAGGTCAGCCACCATGATTGGGAAAGTTTCTCGGCGCGCTTTCCCTATCAGGAAACCGACGATCAATTGACGGCGATTGGTGACGTGATCGACGATCTGGCGCGGGGCAGTCCCATGGACCGGCTGGTGGTGGGCGATGTCGGTTTCGGCAAGACAGAGGTGGCGATGCGCGCCGCTTATGTCGCGGCCATGTCCGGGGTGCAGGTGGCGATCATCGCGCCGACGACGCTGCTTGCCCGGCAACACTACCGGTCATTCGCCGAACGGTTTCGTGGCACCCCCCTGACGGTGCGGCCCTTGTCGCGCTTCGTTTCGGCGAAAGAGGCGGCGGCGACCCGGCAGGGGCTGGCCGATGGCACTGTCGATATCGTCGTCGGCACCCACGCGGTTCTGGCCAAAAGCGTTTCCTTCCGCAATCTCGGTCTGCTTGTCATTGACGAGGAACAACATTTCGGCGTTCAACATAAGGAACGGCTCAAGGAAATGCGGTCGGAAATTCACGTTCTGACCCTGACCGCCACGCCGATCCCGCGCACCTTGCAGCTGAGCCTGACCGGTGTGCGCGATCTGTCGATCATCGGCACGCCCCCGGTCGACCGGCTGGCGATCCGCACCTATGTCAGCGAGTTCGATACCGTGACCATCCGAGAGGCCCTGCTTCGCGAACGCTACCGGGGCGGGCAATCCTTTTTCGTGGTGCCGCGCATTTCCGACCTGCCGGAGATCGAGGATTTCCTCAAGAACCAGGTGCCGGAGGTCAGCTATATCATTGCCCATGGCCAGATGGCGGCGGGCGAGCTGGATGAGCGAATGAACGCCTTTTACGACGGCAAGTATGATGTGTTGCTGGCCACCAGCATCGTCGAAAGCGGGCTCGACATTCCAACGGCCAACACGATGATCGTGCATCGCGCCGACATGTTCGGCCTGTCGCAGCTTTACCAGATTCGCGGCAGGGTCGGGCGGGCCAAGCTGCGCGCCTATGCCTACATGACCACCCGGCCGCGCATGCCGCTGACGCCAAACGCGCAAAAGCGGCTGCGGCTTCTGGGCAGCCTCGACAGTCTCGGGGCCGGGTTCTCGCTGGCCAGTCAGGATCTGGACCTGCGCGGGGCGGGCAATCTATTGGGCGAAGAACAATCCGGCCATATCCGCGAAGTGGGCTATGAGCTTTATCAGGCGATGCTGGAAGAAACCATTGCAAGGCTGAAATCGGGCGAGTTGCAGGGACCGCTTGTTGATGACGGGCAATGGGCGCCGCAGATCAACCTGGGTGTGCCCGTCCTGATCCCAGAAGAGTATGTGCCCGATCTTGACGTGCGGCTTGGCCTTTACCGGCGGCTGTCGCATCTGACCCGCAAGGCAGAGCTAGAAGGGTTCGCGGCAGAGATGATCGACCGGTTTGGCCCCTTGCCGCGCGAGGTCAATACGCTTTTGCTTGTTGTGCGGATCAAGGGCACCTGCAAACGTGCCGGAATCGGGCGGCTGGATGCGGGGCCAAAGGGCATTACGATCCAGTTCCACAATGACAAATTCGACAATCCCGCCGGTCTGGTTGAATTCATCCAGTCGGAAAAGGGCTTGGCGCGGGTAAAGGATAACAAGATCCTGCTCACCCGCGATTTCAGCAGCGATGGCGAGCGGATCAAGGGTGCGTTCGATGTGGCGCGCGCGCTGGCCGAAAAGGTCGCGGCCGGCAAGAAAAAGCAGCCGGCCTGAGGCGCACGGTCAGGAGCGTTCGTCCTCGACAATAGCGCGCATCTGGCGCAGAGGCACATAACCGCGCACCATCTGGCCGCCGATGATAAAGGTCGGAGTGCCGGAAATATCCAGCCGTTGCCCCAAAAGATGATTGTCATTGATCACAGAGGTGACAGCAGGCGTGTCCATCGCCGCAAGGATCGGTGCGGGGTCAAGGCCGAGATCTTCCGCAAAAGCCCCCAACGTCGAAAGCGTCACATCGCCGCGGAAGGATTCGTAAAAACCGGCGTTGATCTTTTCATAGGCCTCCGGCCCCGCGGTCTGCAGGGCGGCGATGGCGAATTGCGATGCCAGCAGCGACTCCTCGCCAAGGATCGGAAACTCTTTGACCACATAGCGGATATCGCCGTCGCTTTTCACCAATTCAGCCACATCGCCATGAGCCTTGCGGCAATAGCCGCAGCGGTAGTCGATGAACTCGACAACTGTCAGGCTGCCTTCGGGATTGCCGCCGACGAAAGAGGTCTTGTCGGCAAAAATCTCTGCCGCGTTGGCCGCGATGGTTGATTGATCGCCTTCCGCTTGCGCTGCCGCCTGTTGACTTTCCAGCGCCTGCGACACTTCGATCAGAACTTGCGGATTGGCCAGGAGATAGGCGCGCACCTCTTCGCCAAAGGCGGCGCGTTCAGCGTCGCTAAGTGCCGTCAGGTCAAAGGCAGTGGCCTGACCAAGGGGCCAGGTCATGGCGGCGGAGAGGGCAAGAACGGGGATGATCCTGGTCGCGCGCATTGGCTCTTTCCATTTCTTGGGGCCCAGATTTGCGGGCCGATGTCGTCGCCACGGGGGCAGGATGCGCCCAAGCGGGGTTAAGGGGTTCCCGCCTTGTCGCAGATCGGTAGCGACTGCGAAAGTCGGCGTTGCAGCTTTTCGCGCCTCCAGCAGCCTTTGGCCGCCTTTATCATTGACCTTGCGGCGATATTGGCAAAGGAAGTGGCAAGCCCGGTGACTTAGAATAGGGAAAAAGCAGTGGCAACGGCAAGGGTTCGGCGCGGGTTTCTCCGAATTGTGATCGGGTGCGGTTTCGGCATGCTCGGGGCTAGCCGCGCAATGCTGCTGGCCGTGCTTCTGATCGCGCTGCCGCTTGCCGTGGCGGCGCAGGGTTTGCACGGGTTGGCGACGCTCGATGTGGGCGCGTCGCGGGTGGAGGATCACGGGCAGGGGCTGCAGATCCGGCTGCGCCTTAGTCAACCGGTTCCCTACCGCGTGAGTTTTCTCAACCAACCCGCGCGCATGATCGTCGATTTTCAGGAGGTGGATTTCGGCCCGACCCCGGCCTTGTCCATCAATCGGTCGACACAGGTGGCGGGGATGGGCTGGGGGCCGTTTCTGGCCGGCTGGTCGCGGCTGGTGCTGATACTGGAGGGCCCGCAACTGCTGCAGTCGGCCGAGTTGCGCCAAAAGCCCGGTGGCGCTGCCGAGATTGTCCTGATCACAGGCCCGGCGACAGCAGAGGCTTTTGCCGACCATATCGCCCGAGCCGAGGCGGACGCAGGTGGTTCGGCCTGGGCTTTGCCGCCGCCCGCCGAACTGGCAGCGCCGCGGCTAAGACAGACCGGCGACCGGCCCTTGCGCGTGGTGCTTGACCCCGGCCATGGCGGGCTGGATCCCGGGGCGGAGGCCGAAGGTGTGCGGGAAGCGGATCTGATGCTGACCTTTGCCCGCGAATTGGCCGAGAAACTGCGGCGTGCCGGGATGGATGTGGTCCTGACCCGCGACGACGACCGTTTCGTACCCCTGTCGCAGCGCGTGTCACTGGCGCAGGCGGCAGCGGCCGACATTTTCATTTCGCTCCATGCCGATGCGCTGCAGGAAGGGGTGGCCAGCGGTTCCACCCTCTATCTTCTGGACGAGGAGGCATCGGACAAGGCTTCTGCCGATCTTGCGGCCCTGCATGACCGGGGTGAGCTTTTGGCGGGGGTGGATCTTGCCGGGCAGGAAGATGCGGTGGCGGGCATCCTGCTCGAAATGGTCCGGCGCGAAACAAGGCCCCGCTCCGAGAAACTGGCCGAGGCGATGGTGGCTGCCTTTCAATCCCTGTCAGTGCCGACCCACAGCCGCCCGATCCGCAACGCGGCCTTTTCGGTCTTGCGCTCCGCCGACATGCCGTCGGTTCTGCTGGAGACCAGTTTTCTTTCCTCCCCCAAGGATCGGGCACGGCTTTTAGATCCGGTAGCGCGCGCATTGATGCAAGAGGCGATCCTGCTTGCGCTGCAACGTTGGGCCGCTGCAGACGCGGCAGAGGCGCTGCTGCTTCGGCAATGATCCGCGTCCGGGGAACAAATGCTGCAAATTCCCCCGGAGTTGTTTTGACCCCGCCCCATGCCGGGTCTATAGAGACCTTCGAACCCCTTAGGTGTAGGCAGTCGTGATCCGTTTTACCCTTTCCTTCCTCGGCGCGCTGTTCAGCTGGACAGTCACGGCGGCGGCCTTTGGCGCCATCGCCATTGCCGGTGTCTTCTGGATCTATAGCCGCGATTTGCCGGACTATGATTATCTGGCAAGCTACACACCCAAAACCATCAGCCGCATCTATTCTGGCGAGGGGCGTCTGATGGATGAGTTTGCGACCGAGCGGCGGATATTCGCGCCGATCGAGGAGATTCCCGATGTGGTGAAATGGGCCTTCATTTCGGCGGAGGACAAGAATTTCTACACCCATGCCGGTTTTGATGTTCGCGGCATCATGGCGGCGGGTTACGAGGCGGTGACATCGCGCGGCAAATCGCTGCGGGGGGCCTCGACCATTCCACAGCAGGTTGCCAAGAATTTCCTTCTGTCCGGCGACCGGACGGTGGAGCGCAAGATCAAGGAAATGATCCTGGCGACACGGCTGGTGGATGCGCTGCCCAAGGACAAGATCCTTGAACTTTACCTCAACGAGATTGATCTTGGCTTTCTGTCTTTTGGCGTTGCCTCGGCCGCGCAGACCTATTTCAACAAGACACTGGCGGAACTGTCGCCGGCCGAGGCGGCCTATCTCGCAGCGCTGCCCAAGGCGCCCTATTCCTATCATCCGGTCAAGAATCTGGACAAGGCCATCGCCCGGCGCAACTACGTGCTGAATGAGATGCGCGAGAATGGCTATATCGACGATGCCACCTATGAAACCGCCAAAGCGGAGCCGCTGAAAACTGTGCAGAACGGCGATTACCCGTCGTTCAAGGGCGGGCTGCCGCCGCGCAACTATTTCACTGACGAGATCCGCCGCCAACTGTCGAAGAGCTTTGGCGAGGATGAGTTTTTCGGCGGTGGTCTGACCATCCGCGCCACGATGGAGCCAGAGACACAGGCTGCCGCAGCCGGTGCTCTGCAGGCCGCGTTGGAAAAGTATGACCGCAATCAGGGGGTCTGGCGCGGCACCGGCAAACGCCTGCCGGAAAGCGAGCTGGGCGAGGAGAGCCGTTGGCGGACGGCCCTGGCCGAGGTGACGGACGTGCCACGCGACGTGCCCGGCTGGTTCCCGGCCGTGGTGTTGGAGCTGGGCGAGAAAAGCGCGCGTATCGGGATAGAGGGTGTGGCCGAGGACGAGGATGGTCACTGGATTCCGGCCGAGGATGTAACCTGGGCGCGCAAGAGAGAAGAGGGCGGCGGGCTGGGGCCAAAGGCCAAGCGTGCCTCTGACCTTGTGGCGGTGGGCGATGTCGTTCTGGTGGCACAGCTTGCCAATGATGACGGTTCCCCCAAACGCTGGTCCTTGCGGCAGGTGCCGCAGGTGCAGGGTGGCTTCATGGCGATGGACGTCAATACTGGCCGGGTCATCGCCATGCAGGGCGGCTTTTCCTATCAATCATCGGTTTTCAACCGTGCCACACAGGCACAGCGCCAGCCGGGTTCCAGTTTCAAACCTTTCGTCTATGCCGCAGCGCTGGACAGCGGCTTTTCCCCCGCCACGATTATCGTCGATGCGCCGATCGAGGTGGATACGCCGCAAGGGCTTTGGCGGCCCAAGAATGCCTCCAACAAGTTTTATGGGCCAACGCCGATGCGCACCGGGATCGAGCAATCGCGGAACCTGATGACCGTGCGGATCGCGCAGGAAATCGGCATGGAACTGGTGGCCAGCTATGCCGAACGGTTCGGCGTTTATGACCGGCTTGATCCTTATCTTGCCAATGCGCTTGGTGCGCAGGAAACCACGCTTTACAAGATGGTTGCTGCCTATGCGATGTTCGCCAATGGGGGCGAGCGGGTGGAACCGACGCTGGTGGACCGGGTGCAGGACCGCTGGGGCCGCACGGTTTACCGCCATGATCAACGTATCTGCGAGGATTGCGCCGCAGAGAGCCTGCCCGAAGGGTCGGCGCCGCAGATCCGGTCGGACCGCGAACGGGTGATGGATGCGATCACCGCCTATCAGTTGACCTCGATGTTGCGCGGTGTGGTGCAGCGCGGTTCAGGCTCTGGCGTGCGTCTGCCGGTGCCTATCGGCGGCAAGACCGGCACCACGAATGATGCCAAGGATGTCTGGTTCATTGGTTTTTCTTCGAACATCGTCGCAGGATGCTACATGGGTTTTGACCAGCCAAGGTCGCTTGGCCCCGGCGCCTTTGGCGGCACGCTTTGTGTGCCGGTTTTTCAGGCTTTCATGGAACAGGCGATCAAGAAATATGGTGGCAGCGAGTTCCGCGTGCCGCCGGGTGGCCATTTTATCAAGATCAACCGCTTTACCGGCGAGCGCCTATCTGACGATGCCTCGGGAGATTTCGTGCAGGCCGAATATTTCCGTGACGGCGAAGAAACCTTGTTCGGTCTGGATGCGGTGATCGATGGTGGTTTTGCCATGGGGCAGAACCTGCCAATGTTCGGGCAGGGGGAGTTTGGTGCGGACGAGGGTGACGCGCTGAATGGCGGGCAGGATGGGGCCGATGCTGGGGGTGGCACGGTACTTGTTCCGCAATCCGCCGATTTCGGCACCGTATCGGCAGGCGGGCTTTACTAGGCCCCGGTTTGGCTCTGGGTCCACCACACCCGGCGCGAAATTCCTGCAGGGCTTTGGTGGCGCGCCGCTCTCTTGCCCCGCTGCGCCGGCTCGGCTATCACCCGCACCTGAGAAACTGCAAGGAAGTGGCCGATGCGCGCCGAAACCCAGAATACGGTCGAAATGATCCGGAAGTCGCTGAAACTTCTGGGCCAGCGCATGGATTGGGAAACCGCGCCGCACCGGCTTGAAGAGTTCAACGCCATGATCGAGGATGGTGACATCTGGTCCGATCCGGCGCGGGCGCAAAAGCTGATGCGCGACCGGCAGATGCTCTTGGATGCGGTAGAGAATTACCGGCGGATAGAGCGTGACCTGACCGACAATGTCGATCTGATCGAAATGGGCGAGGCGGAGGGCGACGAGGAGATTGTTAGCGAAGCCGAAGCTAGCTTGAAGGCCCTGCGGGAATTGGCCGCCGCCAAGGAGTTGGAAGCGCTTCTGGATGGCGAGGCCGATGGCAACGACACATTTCTGGAGATTAACGCGGGCGCTGGTGGCACGGAAAGCTGCGACTGGGCCAGCATGCTGGCGCGCATGTATGTTCGCTGGGCGGAGAAAAAAGGTTACAAGGTCGAACTGCAATCGGAAACCGGTGGCGACGAGGCAGGCATCCGTTCGGCGGCCTACAAGATCAGCGGGCCAAACGCCTATGGCTGGTTGAAATCGGAATCCGGTGTGCACCGGCTGGTGCGCATTTCGCCGTATGACAGCGCGGCGCGGCGGCACACCTCCTTCAGTTCGGTCTGGGTCTATCCGGTGGTGGACGAGAATATCGACATTGTCATTCCCGACAGCGAGATCCGTATCGATACCTACCGGTCTTCCGGCG
>JBARVM010000407.1:0-13105 GCA_049646265.1 Paracoccaceae bacterium | reverse complement strand
CGAGTTTGGCGTCGCAACGTCCGCTTGAATGTCCGGTTTCGCAGGCCGTGCCCGGCCATGTCGCGCCCGCGGCAAAAGTCCGCTTCCCCGAAGGTTGACGCGCCCCCAGCGGGTTGTCCGGTTTGATTGTTAGTGCATCCTGGGCCTCTGGCCCATTTGAACTATGCTTTCCGGCGCGGGCGTCAGCCGCATTTCGAATGGCCGCAGCTTGGGCAGGTCATGCAGCCCTCGACCATATGCATGCCGAATTGACCGCAAGAGGGGCAGGCAGGCCCGCGCGGGCTTTCCCCTACCGCCATTACCTGCGCCTTGGGGTCATTCTTCAGCCCCAGCCCCTCGCCCGCCAGAAAGCCGATCGCAACCATATGCCGTTCGATCACCCCACCGATCGCCGCGAGGATCGAGGGGATATAGCGCCCCTGCATCCACGCTCCGCCGCGCGGATCAAAGACCGCCTTCAACTCTTCCACCACGAAAGACACATCACCACCGCGCCGGAACACCGCCGAAATCATCCGGGTCAACGCGACCGTCCAGGCGTAATGTTCCATGTTCTTGGAGTTGATGAAAACCTCGAACGGCCGCCGGTGCCCCGACTGGATGATATCGTTGATGGTGATATAGATCGCATGTTCGCTGTCGGGCCATTTCAACTTGTAGGTGGCCCCTTCAAGCGCCTGCGGCCGGTCCAAGGGTTCGGACAGATAGACCACTTCGGCGCCGGTTTCCGCCTCTGGCAGCTTCTCGGCGGCCTCCGACACCGACAGGACAGAGCCGGTCACGGCGTTCGGCCGATAGGTGGTGCAGCCTTTGCAGCCCTGATCCCAGGCTGCCATGTAGACATCCTTGAAGGCCTCAAAGGAAATATCCTCCGGGCAGTTGATGGTTTTCGAGATGGAACTGTCGATCCATTTCTGCGCGGCGGCCTGCATGCGCACATGATCCAGGGGCGGCAGCGTCTGGGCATTGACGAAATGATCGGGCAAGGGCCGGTCGCCAAACTTTTCGCGCCACATCTGCACCGCGTAATCGACCACCTCCTCCTCGGTCCGGCTGCCGTCCTTTTGCAGAACCTTGCGCTTGTAGGCATAGGCAAAGACCGGCTCGATCCCGGACGAGACATTGCCCGCATAAAGGCTGATCGTGCCGGTCGGCGCGATGGAGGTCAAAAGCGCATTGCGGATACCGTGGGCGCGCACAGCCTCGCGCACATCCGCATCCATCTGCATCATATTACCCGAGGCGAGGTATTTTTCTGCGTCAAAGAGCGGGAAGGCCCCCTTCTCCTTGGCCAGATCGACCGAGGCGAGATAGGCCGAACGGGCGATGGCATGCATCCAGGCCTCGGTCTGCGCGGCAGCCTCGGGCGAGCCATAGCGCAGGCCAACCATCAAGAGCGCATCGGCAAGGCCGGTAACACCCAGACCGATACGGCGCTTGGCCTCTGCCTCTGCCTGTTGCTGGGGTAGCGGGAAGCGGCTGGCATCGACGGTATTGTCCATCATCCGCACCGCCGTGCGCACCAGATCGTCAAGCGCGGTCAGGCTGAGTGCGGCCTCCTTTGCGAAAGGGTCGGTGACCAGCCGGGCAAGGTTGATCGACCCCAAGAGGCAGGCGCCATAGGGCGGCAGCGGCTGTTCGCCGCACGGGTTGGTGGCGGCGATGGTTTCGCAATAGCCAAGGTTGTTCATCGCATTGATCCGGTCGATGAAGATCACGCCCGGCTCGGCAAATTCAAAGGTCGCCCGCATGATCTTGTTCCACAGATCGGCCGCCTGCACAGTCTTGTAGACCTTGCCCCCGAACGTCAGGTCCCAGGGCCCGTCCGCCTTGACTGCCGCCATGAACGGGTCGGTGACCAGAACTGACAGGTTGAACATGCGCAGGCGCGCCGCATCCTGCTTGGCCTCGATAAATGCCTCCACATCGGGATGGTCGCACCGCATGGTGGCCATCATCGCGCCGCGCCGGCTGCCCGCCGACATGATGGTGCGGCACATCGCATCCCAGACATCCATGAACGACAGCGGCCCCGAGGCATCGGCGGCCACACCCTTTACCTCGGCTCCGCGCGGGCGGATGGTCGAAAAATCGTACCCGATCCCGCCGCCCTGCTGCATGGTCAGCGCCGCCTCTTTCAGCATGTCGAAGATGCCGCCCATGCTGTCAGGCACCGTGCCCATGACAAAACAGTTAAAAAGCGTCACCGACCGACCGGTTCCGGCCCCCGCCGTGATGCGGCCTGCGGGCAGATACTTGAAATCCTCCAACGCCCGGTAGAATTTCGGCGCCCAGTTGGCCGGCGTCGCCTCCACCGCGGCCAGCGCATCCGCGATACGCTGCCATGTCGCCTCGACAGTGGCGTCAACGGGCCTGCCGTCGGCCTCTTTCATCCGGTATTTCATATCCCAGATCTGCTCGGCTATCGGGGCGGCGAAACGGCTCATCGTGCGGCTTTCGGTTGGAGGGCGGGAAGGGGGCTGAAGATACGCCCATCTGCCTTGGGGAACAAGGGCAAAGCGGCCCCCTACCCCTTGATCTTGCGACAGGGCGCTCTATCATCGCCAGACCTTGGGGGACCGCGCCTTGGCGAGATACGTTAACCTGTTGAAATTATGTGTCGGCGCAGACAGCGTCGACGACCTGTTGAACTGGCAGGAAAACCACCCCTCGCCCTTCCCGACCGGCGAGCGGCGCCACATCACCCGCATGTGGCCGAAACGAGAGGCGGAAATCCTTGCAGGAGGGTCGCTTTACTGGGTGATCAAGGGCGCGGTTCTTTGCCGCCAAAGGATCGTGCGGCTGGACGAGATCATCGGCGCAGACGGGATCAGACGCTGCGGTCTGATCATGGAGGCTGCGGTCATCCGCACCGAATCGGCGCCGCGCCGCCCGTTTCAGGGCTGGCGCTATCTTGACCCACAGGACAGCCCGCCCGACCTGCCCGAAGGGCGCAGAAATGACAGCGCCCTGCCTGACAATATGGCGCTGGCGCTGGCCGAAATCGGCCTACGATAAAGGCAGGTGCAGGGCCCGCAGATCAGAAGGGCTGAGCGGTCAGCAACAGCCGCTTTGCCAGCGCGCCATAGGCCTTTGTTGCCGCCCCCTGCCAGTCCGCCGATCGGGCCGCGAAAAGCGTGGCCTGACTTTGATGGACCGGCGGGCCTGCGAGGATTTTCAAATGATTGGCGCGCAACGTTTCACCAGAGGAGGTGATATCGGCTATCGCCTCTGCCGTCAGGTTCTTCACCGTGCCCTCGGTCGCGCCCTGACTGTCCACCAACTGGTAATCGGCGACACCATTTTCACGTAAGAAGTTTCGCACAAGCCTATGATATTTAGTGGCAATCCGCAGGCGGAACCCGTGCGATTGGCGAAAGGCGGCGGCAGCGGCATCGAGGTCATCGAGCGTATCGACATCCGGCCAGGCAGCAGGCACCGCGATGACCAGATCGGCATGACCGAAGCCCATCAACGCCAGTTCGGCCACTTGCGCCTGCCAGTCACCCAGCTTTTCACGCACAAGGTCCGAGCCGGTAACGCCAAGATGAATACGGCCCGCCGCCAGTTCGCGCGGGATCTCCCCGGCGGAGAGAAGCACCAGTTCAACCCCGTCGGCCCCGTCAACCGCACCGGCATATTCGCGCGCGCCCCCGGCCCGGCGCAAGGTAACGCCACGCGCGCCGAACCAGTCGAAAGTCTGTTCCATCAAACGGCCCTTGGAGGGCACCCCGAGCTTCAGCATTGCCGCGCCTCCTTCAGCATGGCCACAAGGCCCGGACGGATCACCCCACCCACGGCGGGGATAGAGCGGCCCTGCCCCAAGACGGCAGTCAGCGCATCATAGCGCCCGCCAGAGGCGACGGGCGGCAAGGCCGGGTCATCGGCATGGAAGGAAAAGACAAACCCATCGTAATATTCCAGCGTGCTGCGCCCGTGGCTTGCCTCGAAATCCAGCGCCGCCACATCGACACCCTTGGCCGCCAACGCCTCCAGCCGCGCTTCGAACCGGTCCACGGCCCCGGCGATGGCGGGCATGTCCCGCGCCAGATCCCGCAGGTGCCGCAGGGCCGCCGGCGACTTGCCCGAAAGGTTCAATAGATCCTCCAGACGCGCCACCTCCTCGCCTGAAATCGGGGCGGCGGCGGCATCTTCCTGCAAGGCGGCAAGACGCGCCGCAATTTCCTCGGCAGAGCGCAGGCCGATCAAGGGCGCCTCGGTCAACCTTTCGCCCGCCGCCAGCGCCGCTAACAGCCGCGTCCGGCTTTCCGGCACAGGCGCTTGCCCGCCAAACCGCTCCAACAGCTGGGTAAAGCGCAAAGGCCGCCAAATATGGCGCAACAGTGCGGCCTTGCGGCTTTCCAGCGTTTGCAGGCCGCGCACGGCCGCCATCAGAATGGCGATATCACCGGTCGCGGCCCGCAGGCCAAGCGGTGCCAGCAACCCGGCAATCAGCGCGAAAACCTCGGCGTCGGCAAGCTCTGGCCGGGCACGTTCAAAGATCTCGTAGCCGACCTGATAATATTCAGAAGCGCGCGCAAGGCTTTGATCCTGCTTGCGAAATACCTTTCCTGAATAGGTGTAGCGGGCAGGTTCCGCCCCGTCGGCCATATGCATCTGCACCACCGGCACGGTAAAATCCGGCCGCAGCATCATTTCGCCGCGCAAAGGATCGGCCGTCACATAGGCACGGGCGCGAATATCCTCGCCATAGAGGTCCAGCAAAACCTCGGCGGGCTGCAAGACATCCGCCTCTATCACCTCGGCCCCGGCTGCAACGAACCGGTCGCGCGCCAGCCGCGCTTCGGCCAGAATGGCGGCCTTGCTTGGCATCAGCCCTGCCCCAGCATGCGCCGCACCTCTGCGACCAGCAGCTTGCGCGATACTTCAATCTGCGCGGGTTGCGATTTCCACTCCGCATGGCTCGCCTCTGCCGCGATGCGCGCCCCAAGATAGAGATCCTTGAGCTGGACCACCCCGCGTGCCGCCTCATCCGTGCCTTGGATCACCGCAACTGGCGCATTGCGTTTATCGGCATATTTCAACTGGTTACCAAAGTTCTTTGGATTACCGAGATAGACCTCGGCACGGATACCCGCTGCGCGCAACTCCGCCGCCATCGCCTGATAATCCGCCATGCGGTCCCGGTCCATCACCGTCACGATCACCGGCCCGCGCGTATCGGCGATGACCCGGCCCTTGGCCTGCAGTGCCGCCAAAAGCCGGTCCACCCCGATGGAAACACCGGTCGCCGGCACAGACTGGCCGGTAAAGCGCTTGACCAGATCGTCATAGCGCCCGCCCCCGGCGACCGAGCCGAACTGCCGCTTGCGGCCTTTTTCATCAAGGATTTCAAAGGTCAGTTCCGCCTCGTAAACCGGGCCGGTATAATAGCCAAGCCCGCGCACTACCGCAGGGTCGATGAGGATACGGTCGGGACCGTAACCTTGGGCATCGAGAAGTGCGGCGATAGCCTCCAGCTCCTCCACCCCCTCCTGACCGATGGCGGACCCTTGAACCAGTGCGCGCAGGTTGGCGACGGTCGCCGCACCGCTGTCGCCCTTGGCCGCCATGAACCCCATGACCTTGGCGGCCTGTTCAGCACCAAGCCCGGCCCCTTTGGTGAAATCGCCGCTTTCATCCTTGCGGCCCTCGCCCAAAAGTGCCCGCACGCCCGCATCACCCAGCCGGTCGATCTTGTCGATGGCGCGCAGGACGATACCGCGTTCTTCGGCGAACCTGTCGGGATTGGCCGGGTCAAGAACGCCCGCCACCTCCATCACACCGTTCAGCACCTTGCGGTTATTGACCTTGACCACATAGTCGCCGCGCGGGATGCCAACTTCTTCCAGCGCATCGGCGAGCATGGCGCAAATCTCGGCATCCGCCGCGACCGATCCGCTGCCGACCGTATCGGCATCACATTGATAAAACTGACGAAACCGCCCCGGCCCCGGCTTTTCATTGCGCCAGACCGGCCCCATGGCATAGCGGCGATAGGGGCTTGGCAGATCGTTGCGATATTGCGCGGCGACGCGGGCCAGCGGCGCGGTCAGATCATAGCGCAGTGCGAGCCAATCGGCTTCCTCCTCCTGCCAGGCAAAGACACCTTCGTTGGGCCGGTCCACATCCGGCAGGAACTTGCCCAGCGCCTCTACCGTTTCCACGGCGGAGGTTTCCAAAGGATCGAAACCATAGCGGTGATAGACCCCGGCGATCTTGTCGAGCATCGCCTTGCGGGCGGTCACTTCCGCGCCGAAATAGTCGCGAAACCCTTTGGGCGTCTCGGCGCGGGGTCTGCGCGGGGTCTTGTCCTTGGACATAAGCGGGGCCTTTGGTCTTTGATCACTCTGCGGTTCTGCATGTAACGGAAGCCAAACCAACGAACAAGCGCTGGCGATCGCCCGGACCAATCGTTAGGATCGGTGGCCGGAGGTGACGATATGGATGACAGGCTGCAAAGGGCCGAAGAGGCCATCGCCCATCAGGCCCGCGCAATAGAGGATCTGTCGGACGTGCTCGCGCGCCAGACCCGCGAAATCGCCCTTCTGGAACGGCGCGTCGCCATGTTGATGGAGCGGGAGGCAGAGCGGGAGGCCAGCGCCGGCACCATCCCCCTTGCCGACCAGCGCCCGCCGCATTGGTAGGCGGGCCCGCAAGGCTCACATCTCTTCGACCATCACCACGCCGTTCAGCGATTTCAGCGCGCTTTTGATCTGCGGATTGACCGGAAAGTCCTGACCTGCCTCCACCTCTATCTCCGCGCCGCTGTCGCGGTCTGCGATACAGAAGACAACCGGCGCCCGGCCCCGTTGCTTGGCCTCTGTTCCGAACCGTTCCAACAGGCTGGCCACCGATTGCGCAGCCTCTGGCCGGTCCAGAAACACCCGCAGGCCCGCTGCGCCCGCATCGGCCGCCACCATGTCGATCGGCAGCGCCCCTCGCGCCAGCAGCTTGAGCGTTTCGCCCTCCAGATTGGCCTCGACCGTCAGAACCACGGCCTGACCCGGTTCCAGATAGGCGCGCGCCGCCTCCAGCGTATCGGAAAAGACAGTCACCTCGTAAAGGCCGGTCGGGTCCGACAGGCCGACAAAAGCATAGCGATTGCCCTTTGCCGACTTGCGTTCCTGCCGGTTGGAAACGGTGCCCGCCAGCTTGGCGACCAGCGGGCCATTTTCCGCCGCCAGCGTCAGTTCCGCCAATGTCTTCACATCCTTGCGCTTTAGCGCGGGCATATAGTCGTCAAGCGGATGGCCGGAGAGGTAAAAACCAATGGCCGTATGTTCCTCGCTCAATCGCTCAACCGGCAGCCAGTCGTCGCTGTTGGCCAGCCGCGGTTCCGGCAGATCCTCGCCCGCATCGCCGAAAAGCGAGTTCTGGCTGGAACCGGCCGCCTCATGCACCGCAGCCGAATAGGCGCAGAGCGCATCAAGACTGGCAAAGACCCGGCGGCGGTTGGCATCCAGAACGTCAAAGGCACCGGCCCGCGCCAACATTTCCAAGGGGCGCTTGCCCAACCGTTTCAGATCAACCCGCCTTGCGAAGTCGAAAAGGGTGACAAAGGGCCGTTCGCCCCCCTCTGCCTGACGGGCCGCGACGATCATCTTCATCGCCTCTACCCCGACATTCTTCAAGGCACCGAGCGCATAGACCAGCTGCCCCTCCCGCACCATGAAGGTGGCAAGAGAGCGGTTCACGCACGGAGGCACCGTCGTGATGCCAAGATTGTCCACCTCGCGCTTGTAAATGGCGAGCTTGTCGGTCAGGTGGATATCGCAATTCATCACCGCGGCCATGAATTCGACCGGGTAATTCGCCTTGAGCCAGCCGGTCTGATAGCTGACCACCGCATAGGCGGCGGCGTGGGACTTGTTGAAACCGTAATTGGCAAACTTTTCCAGAAGATCAAAGACTTCGCCAGATTTCTTCGCGTCAATCCCGTGGGTGGCCTTGGCGCCCGCGATGAATTTCGGCCGCTCCTTGTCCATCTCCTCCTTGATCTTCTTGCCCATGGCCCGGCGCAAAAGGTCAGCGCCACCAAGGGAATAGCCGCCCATGACCTTGGCGATCTCCATCACCTGTTCCTGATAGACGATGATCCCTTGGGTCTCGGCCAGGATATGGTCGATGGTCGGGTGAATGGATTCAATGTCTTTCAGTCCGTTCTTCACTTCGCAGTAGGTGGGGATATTCTCCATCGGGCCGGGCCGGTAAAGCGCAACAAGCGCCACGATATCCTCGATGCAGGTCGGCTTCATCCGCCGCAGCGCATCCATCATGCCGGTGCTTTCCACCTGAAACACCGCCACCGTCTTGGCGCTGGCATAAAGCTCATAGGTCTTGGCATCGTCGAGCGGGATCAGACCTATATCCACCTCCACCCCGCGCAAGCGCAGAAGATCAAGCGCGTTCTGGATCACCGTCAGGGTTTTCAGCCCGAGAAAGTCGAACTTTACCAGCCCCGCCGCCTCGACCCATTTCATGTTGAACTGCGTTGCGGGCATGTCAGAGCGCGGGTCTTGATAAAGCGGCACCAGCTCATCCAGAGGCCGGTCGCCGATGACCACACCCGCCGCATGGGTGGAGGCATTGCGCAGCAGCCCCTCGATCTGCTGGCCATAGTCCAGTAGGCGCTTAACGACCTCTTCGGCCTTCGCCGCCTCGCGCAGGCGCGGCTCGTCCGCTAGCGCCTTTTCGATCGACACGGGTTTGACACCCTCGACCGGGATCAGCTTCGACAGCCGGTCAACCTGACCATAGGGCATCTGCAACACGCGCCCTACATCGCGGACCGCGGCCTTGGACAGAAGCGCGCCGAAGGTGATGATCTGGCCAACCCGGTCGCGACCGTATTTGCCCTGCACATACTGGATCACCTCTTCCCGGCGATCCATGCAAAAGTCGATGTCGAAATCGGGCATCGACACGCGTTCGGGGTTGAGGAACCGCTCGAACAGCAACGAATAGCGCAAAGGATCAAGGTCGGTGATAGTCAGCGCATAGGCCACCAGGCTGCCCGCGCCCGACCCCCGCCCCGGCCCGACGGGGATATGATGATCCTTGGCCCATTTGATGAAATCCGCCACGATAAGGAAGTAGCCGGGAAAACCCATCTGCTCGATCACACCGAGCTCGAACGTCAGCCGTTCCTCATAGGCCGTGACGGGGGCTGCATGGGGAATGACCTCCAGCCGGGCACGCAGCCCTTCCCAGGCCTGACGGCGCAACTCCTCCACCTCGTCATCGGCGAATTTCGGCAGGATGGGCTCGCGCTTTTGTACGGCAAAGGCGCAGCGGCGGGCTATTTCCACCGTATTTTCAAGCGCCTCCGGCAGGTCGGCGAAAAGGGCCGCCATCTCTGCCTCTGACTTGAAATAATGCTCTGGCGTCAGGCGGCGACGCGGCTCCTGCTGATCGACATAAGTGCCCTCGGCGATACAGATCAGTGCATCATGCGCCTCATACATCTCGGCCTTGGGGAAATAGACATTGTTGGTGGCAACCAGCGGCAAAGCCATTTCATAGGCCATGTCCACCATGGCGCGCTCGCACTGGCGCAACGCGGCGGGTATCTGCCCTGCCTCACCCGGATGGCGCTGCAGTTCCACATAAAGCCGGTCGGGATAGATGGCGGCCAGCCGTTCCATCAGCCCCCGCGCCTTTGGCCCCTGCCCGGCCTGCAAGAGCCGCCCGACCGGGCCGTCGGGCCCGCCGGTCAGGCAGATCAGCCCATCGCCATGCCGCGCCAGATCGGCATCGGTCACATGCGGCAGCGCACCCGCCTTGTCGAGATAAAGGCAGGAGTTCAGCTTCATCAGGTTGTTATAGCCCGCCTCGCTTTGCGCCAGAAGCACGATGGAGGCCGGTTCGCGTGGCTTTTCGCCTGCGGGTGCTGGGTCGTAGGCCAGCGAAATCTGACAGCCGACGATCGGTTGCAACCCGGCGCCGACGGCCAGCACCGAAAATTCCAGTGCGGCGAAAAGGTTGTTGCTGTCGGTCACCGCGACGGCTGGCATGCTGGCCTTTTCACACAGGCCGATCAGCTTTTTGACCGGCACCGCCCCTTCCAGAAGCGAATATTCGGTGTGGGTGCGCAGATGAATGAATCGCGGGGCTTGTGACATGCGCCCGACATTAGCGGCCCCCGACCGGCGGCGGAAGGGCCTCTGGCGACAAACAGCCGCCAAGCCGCCCCGGCACCTCAGCCAAGCTGATAGTCAGAGATACGGGCGCGGAAATAGACCTCGTAGCCCTCAGGATAGTCATAGCCGACCTCTCCATAAGTCGGCAGGCGGCGCTCGCCGATCCGCTCGTAATCTCCAAACCTGCCACGCCAATCATAGCGCACGGGCCGTCCGTCCGCATCTGTTGCCGGACGTTCGCGCGCCTGCATGCCGACAATATCGCCCGCCGCATCAAACTCGAACACCACCCGCGCCGTGCCGACCCGGGTATTCAGCCGCGCCTCGATCTCGCTGTCGCCGACGATCCGCCATTCGAGTGCCGGGTTGCCAAGGATAGCATCGGGCGCCCAGGGCAGTTCGGCAAGGTAGCGGTAAGCCTCTGCCAGGGTCAGTTCAACGCCCTTGCCGCGGGCAACGGTGACGAGGCCCAGAAGCCGCGCTTCCAACCGGCCCTCGCCACCCACGTAACTGTCGATAACTCGCAAGATATTCAGCGGTCCGAACCGCCGCTGGGCGTGCCAGACAAAACCCACCTCGCCCAGCGCGACGTGTTGCCTGGCCTTCAGCCTCGTGAAAAGACCGCCGCGTTTCAACCGCAGCTCGGCCTTTTGCGACAGGATGGCGGCGATGTCGCCCGCTTTGGGGTTTGCGCCCGCCCGCAAGGCATAATTGCGCATCAAAGGCGGCAGACCCGCAGAAGGCGCCTGCGGCGAAGGCCCCTGCCCGACCCGCTGCCAAAGCCGGGAAATGCGGCGACGAAAGAACAGGTTCTGAACTGCAAGCATCGACAAAAGCACCAAGCCGACGCAAGCGCCGTAAAACCCCCAATCGTTCATTCATAGTCTCCGGCTAGGCCTTGCGGCAGATGGTGAGCGGGTCTGAACCCTACCGAGCCCCGGCGGAAAGGTCACCTTTGCGGGTGCGCGAACTCTTGCCGACGGCAAAGGATCGCCATTTTACGGAAAATATTGAAAGTGATTTGGCATTTTGGACGTAAGTTCTTCTTGCTTTGAAATCACCTTGGGCGCTTGATGAAATTAAGTCGGGGCTGTTATCTGCTTTACGCCGCATCGGGCAGATTTCACTATCGTTGGAATGGACAGAAAGCGGCGGGTCGCAAAAATGAACCAGATCGCGTTCTTGTTGAATGGGTCACCGGTCACGGTCAGCGAAGGCGCGCCGACCCGTACCCTTTTGGATTACCTGCGCGAGGTGCGCGGTCTCAAAGGCACCAAGGAAGGCTGCAACGAAGGTGACTGCGGGGCCTGTACGGTCATGGTCACCGACGAAAATGGCTCGCGCGCGCTGAACAGCTGCATCCTTTTTCTACCGCAACTGCATGGCAAGGCGGTGCGCACCGTCGAAGGGATTTCCGGCAGCGCCGATCAGCTTCACCCGGTGCAAGAGGCTATGGTCGCCCATCATGGCAGCCAATGCGGTTTCTGCACGCCGGGCTTTGTCGTCTCTATGGCGGTCGCGCATAAGTATGGCGCCACGGATTATGATGACCGGCTGGCGGGCAATCTGTGCCGTTGTACCGGCTATGCCCCGATCATTCGCGCCGCCGTCGCGGCCGAGAAAAAGCCGGTTCCCGCCTGGATGAGCGAAGATCACGGCGTGGCAGATACCGGACCCGCCCCCTTTGCGCCCGGCTCGTCCGACGAGCTGGCCGCCTGGTATCTGGCCAACCCCGAAGGCACGCTCATCGCAGGGGCGACCGATGTTGGCCTTTGGGTAACAAAGGGTCTTGTTGATCTGCCCAACGTCGCCTTCCTGCATCGCTGCAAGGATCTGCAACAGATCGAAGAGCGCCCCGAAGGATTGCGGATCGGCGCTGGGGTGACCGTTCAGGATCTGCGCAGCGCGGTTGCCGAGAACCATCCAGCACTGGCCGAACTTTTGCGCCGTTTTGCCAGCGAACAGGTGCGCGGCGCGGCAACGATCGGCGGCAATATCGCCAATGGATCGCCCATCGGCGATGGCCCCCCGGCACTGATCGCGATGGGCGCAACCCTGCATCTGCGCCGGGGCGATAAGCGCCGCGACCTGCCGCTGGAGGCATTCTTTCTGGAATATAAGAAGCAGGACCGTGCGCCCGGCGAATTTGTCGAGGCTGTGACAATCCCTCATACCGCGCCGGACCTTGCCTGCTACAAACTGTCAAAAAGGTTCGATCAGGATATTTCTTCCGTCTGCGGATGCTTCAATATCACCCTCAAAGGTTCGAAAGTTGAAACTGCGCGGATCGCCTTTGGCGGCATGGCCGGTACGCCGAAACGTGCGGCGGCGGTGGAGTCGGCGCTGATCGGACAGGTCTGGAACCTTCAGGCGGTGACCGCCGCCTTGCCAGCCTTTGCCAAGGATTTCACGCCGATGACCGATATGCGCGCCTCTGCCGACTATCGGCTGACCACGGCGCAAAACATGTTGCTGCGCTATTTCCACGCCCGAACCGGCGCTGATGTTTCCGTGTTGGAGGTGTCCTGATGGCTGTTGGCACGTCACAAACCCATGATTCCGGCCTTTTGCATGTCACAGGCCGGGCCCGTTATGTCGACGATCAGCCGGTGCCATCGGGTACGCTGCATCTCGCCTTTGGTCTCTCGACCGTCGCCCATGGCCGGATCCTGTCGATGGACCTGTCGGCAGTACGCGCCGCACCCGGCGTCGTCGCGGTGCTGACCGCCGAAGACCTGCCCTTTGCCAACGATGTCTCCCCCTCGGCCCATGATGAGCCGCTACTGGCCACTGGCACCGTTCATTATGTCGGCCAGCCGGTCTTTCTGGTGGTGGCCGAAAGCCATCTGGCGGCGCGCAAGGCGGCCCGACTTGGCAAGATCAGCTACGAAGAGCTTCCGGCTCTGCTCAGTATCGATCAGGCGCTGGCGGCCGACAGCCGGTTCGAGGGCGGGCCGGTCATC
>JBARVM010000406.1:0-6752 GCA_049646265.1 Paracoccaceae bacterium | reverse complement strand
ACATGGGGTGGGGCGGCTGAAGGTGGCGGAACTTGAACGGTACGCCGATCCGGCCAAACTGGCGGCGATGCGGGCGATCAAGGCAGCGCTTGACCCTTTGGGCATCATGAACCCCGGCGCGGTCCTGCGTTGACCTAGCCGGGCAGTTCCACCCATCCGCCGTCATTCCAAAGAAGGAGACGATCGGTCAGCGGATAGGCGACCTGATCAATGTACTTCGCGATCAGATCGCGCATGATATCTTCCTGACCGGGGATGGATCGATCCGCGAATAACACAAGATCACGTGCGAGTGGCGCCACGATGACTTCGCCGAGCGCCTCCTCCTGCGTCTTCCAGAACGCGGTATCGAGCAGAACCGTCGCCTCGTAATTGCCGT
The DNA here is from genome assembly GCA_049646265.1 of Paracoccaceae bacterium. Lineage (GTDB taxonomy): Bacteria > Pseudomonadota > Alphaproteobacteria > Rhodobacterales > Rhodobacteraceae > TMP-24. Next base: position 6,373 of record JBARVM010000406.1, on the reverse strand, counting down.
CCAGGGTGACGAAATATGGCCCTTCGCCGTCGACCACCGGCTTCACGTCCAGAGCGGAGAAGTTCTGCTGCGCGAGGCGCAGAAGGTCGTCCTGATCGCCGCTCAGTTCTTTCACTTCGCTCTGCAGGACAAAGGACATCTCGTCCGGCGAGTCGAAGACAAAGAAGACCGAAAGATCCGCTGCGAAGGGCAGGGTGGCCAGTTCCGAAGCGTCGGGCAACTCCTTCATCATCGCGGTTGGCCGTATTACTGGCAATATGCTGGAGCGATCACGATCGGCCTTCTCGGCGCTCCCGGCAAATTTCGACAGGGCGGGTGCGACGAATTCCTCCAGCACTCTTTCGCGTTCGGCTGCCGAGGGCTCAGCTTGCAGCAGCTGATGAAGGTTGTCGGGATAGGCCCTGAGTTCGGTGCCGCTTTTCAGTTTGATTGTAAGTGACTGGTCCTCGGCATTGATGACGGCGCTTTCGATCTCTTCGTGAGACAGATAGGCATCCCGCATCAGCGCGAGCGTGTCATCGTAACTTTCCGGCCGCGGAACGTCTGCCACCGCCAGTCCGGCATTGCAGACGAAGATGAGGGTGAGAATGAAACGAACCACTTTACGCCCCTTCGAACTCGCACAGGACATGGACGGACATGCCGAGCTTCTCAAGCAGCGCCCGCCCGCCCAACTCTGGCAGGTCGACAACAAAGGCGCAGCCGACGATTTCCGCGCCAAGCCGTTCCAGAAGCTTTATCCCCGCCTCGCAGGTGCCGCCGGTGGCCAAAAGGTCATCAACGATCAGCACCTTGTCGCCCGGCTGCAGGGCATCCTCATGCATTTCCATGATCGCCTCGCCATATTCCAGCTTGTAGGCTTGGCTGATGGTCTGACCAGGTAGCTTGCCCTTCTTCCTGATCGGCACGAAACCGACGGTCAACTGATGGGCGATGGCCCCGCCAAGGATGAAGCCGCGCGCCTCCAGCCCCACCACCTTGTCGATCCGTTCACCCGCATAGGGATGCAAAAGCTGATCGACCGCCATGCGAAAGCCGCGCGCATCGGCGAAAAGCGTGGTGACATCGCGAAACATGATCCCCTCATGCGGGAAATCCGCAATGGTGCGGATATAGTCTTTGACGGTCTTTTTCATGGGCAACTCCGGCGCGGCATGTCCTGACTGCCTAGCACGGGGAAATGCCTGCGCAAAGCATTTGGCACGGGCGGGGGGCGCGGTCTTTCGGGTTTCGTTTCCGCCCCATTGCCGGTAAGGCAACGGCAACAATCACCGATCCAAAGGATGCCCGATGCCCCGCTCCGCTCTGGCGGCGTTTGCCGACGCTGTCTCTTCGGCCAATGCGCCGATCTTTCCCAATTCCGCGTCCGGGATCAGAACCGAAATCCTCTCGGGGCTGACCGTGGCCCTGGCGCTGGTGCCAGAGGCGGTGGCCTTTGCCTTTGTCGCCGGGGTAAATCCGTTGGTCGGGCTTTATGCGGCCTTTATCGTGGGGCTGATCACGGCCCTAATTGGCGGCAGGCCGGGGATGATTTCGGGGGCAACGGGGGCCTTGGCGGTGGTCATGGTCAGCCTGGTCAGCGCCCATGGGGTGGAATATCTTTTTGCGACCGTGGTGTTGATGGGGCTGATCCAGATCACGGCGGGGGTGCTGAAGCTTGGTAAGTTCATCCGTCTTGTGCCGCATCCGGTGATGCTTGGCTTTGTCAACGGGTTAGCGATTGTCATCGGGTTGGCGCAGCTCGAACAGTTTCGGTTGCCTGACGGGGCGGGCGGTCATGTCTGGATGACGGGCTGGCCGCTGGTGACGATGCTGGCGTTGGTTGTGGTGACGATGGCGATCATCTGGGTCATGCCGCGCCTGACCCGTGCGATTCCCGCCCCGCTGGCCGGGATTGGTATTGTCGCGGCGCTGGTCATCGGCTTTGGCATCGATGTGCCGCGCGTTGGCGATCTCGCCTCTATCCAGGGGGGCTTGCCGGTGTTTCATATCCCGATGGTGCCGCTGAATGCCGCGACCTTGGAAATCATCCTGCCCTATGCGCTGATCCTTGCGGCAATCGGGTTGATCGAAAGCCTTTTGACGCTGAATCTGGTGGGGGAGATTACCGGCAAGCGTGGTGGTGCCAGTCAGGAATGTGTGGCGCAGGGCGTGGCCAATACGGTTACCGGCTTCTTTGGTGGCATGGGCGGCTGCGCGATGATCGGCCAATCGATGATCAATGTCACTTCGGGCGGGCGCACGCGGCTCGCGGCCTCTGCGGCGGCGCTGTTTTTGTTGTCCTTCATCCTCTTTGCCGCGCCGCTGATCGAACAGATCCCGCTCGCGGCGCTGGTCGGTGTGATGTTCATGGTGGTGATCGGCACCTTTGCCTGGCAGTCGTTCCGCGTCCTGATGAAGGTGCCCGCGACCGATGCTGTGGTCATCCTTCTGGTGACTGCCATCACAGTGGCGACCGATCTGGCAACGGCGGTTGTGTCGGGCGTCATCGTTTCGGCGCTGGCCTATGCCTGGCAAAATGCCCGGCGTATCCATGCGCGGGTCGAGCAGGGCGAAGGCGGCGCCAAGGTCTATCTGATCGAGGGGCCGCTCTTTTTCGGCTCTGCCGCCGGGTTTGCCGAGCTTTTCACGCCAGAGGCGGACCCCGACCATGTCATTGTCGATTTCGATGCAAGCCGGGTTGCCGACCAGTCGGCACTGGCGGCGATCGAGACGCTGGCGGCGCGCTATGAGGCGCTGGGCAAGAACCTGTCACTGCGCCATCTGTCGCGCGATTGCCATCGGCTCTTGAACCGTGCTGGCCAGTTGATGATCGATAGCGATGACGACCCCGACTACGGGATTGCCGTTGACTATGGCGTGCGCCCCGGCGCCCTGGCGGGCGGGCACTAGCCGACGGCGCCAGCCTACTTCAGCATCCGCCCGGCCACCGCATCAAGGCGGCCGACAAGGTCCGCGTCGCGTTTTTCGGGGGCGGTCATGATTGCATGTTCCAGCGCCCTGTCACAGCCGCAAGGGCAGGGGGCGCGGGCGTTGCCAAGTGCGGCGGGCAGGCGTGCGACCAGCCCCCGCGCCTTGGCCGAATTGCCGACCAATGTGCGGATGACATCAGCCACATCCACCGCATCGTGATCAGGGTGCCAGCAGTCATAGTCAGTGACCATGGCGACAGAGGCATAACAAAGCTCTGCCTCCCGCGCCAGTTTCGCCTCTGGCATACCGGTCATGCCGATCACATCGGCCCCCCAGACGTCCCGGTAAAGCCGACTTTCGGCGAGCGTGGAAAATTGCGGCCCCTCCATCGCGAGGTAGGTGCCGCCTTGATGCACCGTCACCCCTTCGTCCCGCGCGGCGGCAAGACAAAGCGCGGAGAGGCGTTGGCAGGTAGGGTGAGCCAGTGACACATGCGCCACACAGCCGTTGCCGAAAAAGGATTTCTCGCGGGCGAATGTCCGGTCGATATATTGATCGACGATAACGAAATCCCCCGGCGCCATCGCCGCGCGGAAGGAACCGCAAGCCGATACAGCCACCAGATCGGTGCAGCCAAGCCGTTTCAGCGCATCGATATTGGCGCGGTAATTCACCCCGGTCGGGGAATGGACATGGCCGCGCCCGTGCCGCGGTAGAAAGGCGATCGGCACCCCGGCAAGCCGTCCCACCAATACCGCGTCCGACGGGGCGCCCCAGGGCGTCTTCACCTTGACCCAGGAGGCACCTTCCAGCCCCTCCACCTCATAGATGCCAGAGCCGCCGATGACGCCGATCATGGTCTTGTCCATGCTAACCCCCCGCTATTCTGGCGGCAGGGTAAGAGGCGAAGTGCGAAAGGAAAAGACCGTATGGCGTGTGCGGCGCAGAATTCCTGCCCGCCAACACTTTCGTCATTCCTCGCCCGGGCGGCGCATCTGGAAATGTTCTCTGACCACCGAATAATCATGATAGCCGCCGCGCGCCACCGGCTGGAACGTCAAGGCGCGAAAGTAGCCATCCTGCAGGCAATCGTCGCGCAGATGAACGCCCGTCACCTCGCCAAGGATCAGAAAATTATCCGCGCCCTTCAGGCGCAGTATCTCTGTCATGCGGCATTCAAGGCTGGCAGGCGCATCGGCAACGCGCGGGCAGGCAATCGTGGTGCATTCCGCCCGGGCCACCCCGGCCAGATCAAACTCATCCACGCCATAGGGCGCGGCGGCCGAGGTTTCATTCATCGCCAGATGCGCGGCAAACCCGACGATATTGGCCGCAAAGACCCCAGTCGCCTCGATATTCCTCAGACTGTGTTTTTGCCCGGTCGAGGCGAACATGATCTGCGGCGGCTCATAGGCTATGGCGTTGAAAAAGGAGTAGGGGGCAAGATTGTCGCCCCTCGGGCCGCGTGTCGAGATCCAGCCAATGGGGCGCGGCTGGATAATGGCGGTAAAGGGGTTGTGGGGCAGCCCATGGCCATCTTTCGGGCGGTAGAACATAGCGCCTCCTCATTGGGGTTTGCCCGGAGGTTAGGGCCATGCTACCCGCAGTGGTAGGGTGAATCATCTGCGTGCGGAGAGGTTTTGTACAGGCTGGAAGAGGAAACAGAGGCTGACTGGTGGGAGGCCGAGGCTCTTTATGACCTTGTCTTTGCGCCGGGTCGCACTGCTCTTTCCTCTTACCGGTTGCGCGACGGTGTTCCGCCGGTCGCAGAGCTTTGCCTGACGCTGCGCGCCGATGACGGGGCGCTCGCGGGTGTGATCCGCTATTGGCCGGTGCGGGTTGCGGGCCAGCGGGTGTTGCTGCTTGGCCCGGTCGCGGTCCACCCCACCCGGCAGGGCGAAGGGCTTGGCGCGCTGTTGTTGTTCGACAGTCTGGCAGAGGCGCATCGGCTGGGTTGGGAACGGGTGTTGCTTGTGGGCGATCTGCCCTATTACCGGCGTTTCGGTTTCGTGAAGCTTGACGGGGTGATCATGCCGCCGCCAACCAACCCGGACCGGGTTCTGGGGCGGGAACTCGTGCCCGGCGCATGGGCAGGACTGGTCGGGCAGGTGGAGAAAGAACCGGTGGCCGCCGTGCCGCCCGTCACTTGATTCCGCCGCCGGACGGCCCACCTAAAAGGGATGGCTTGGCAAGAAAGGCAGGGCACAGTTTGGCAAAGAGCACCGAGAATGGCAGCGTCGAGATAGAGCGGTTGCCGGACGATGTTGCGCGCGCGGTCGCGGCGCTTGCCGACCGGGCGCGGCGGGTGAACGGCCCGATGATGCGCCTGTTGAACCGTTTCGGGAACCGTGCCGAACAATGGATGTCCTCCTTGCCAGCGCCGCTGCGGGCCGGTTTTGACGAGATGGCGCGGGGGCTTTTGATCTCGCTCTACCGCGGCGCGGATACGGCCGGGAAAAACCTGCCCTCGGTCGGCGAGAATGGCCACAAGTTCGCCGCGGCACTAAGCGGGGCGGCGGGCGGCGCGGCGGGGCTGGCCAGTGCCACGGTGGAATTGCCCGCCACGGTGATGGTCATGTTCGCCGCCATGCAACGCGCGGCAAAGGAGGCGGGCTATGACCCCAGCTCTGACATGGTGCGGCTGGCCTGTCTGGATATTTTCGGCGCCGGTGCGCCGGGCCCCGGCGATGACGGGATCAACAGCACCTTCTTAGGCTCTCGCCTTTGGCTGAACAGCGCCACCTTGCAGTCGGTCGTCGCACGGGTCTTGCCGGCTTTTTCGGCAATGCTTGGCCGTCAGTTGGCGGGCAAGGCGGTGCCGATCATCGGTGCCGTTGCCGGGGCCGGGATAAACTACAGTTTTACAGAATATTATCAGGAGGTTGCGCGGGTCCGCTTTGGGTTGATGCGGCTTATGGAAGACCATGGGCAAGAGCGGATTCACCAGGCCTTTCGTGCCGAACTTGCGCGCAATGCGGGGCAGACGCCGCCAGCCCGATAGGCCCGGGCGGCAACGTCTGCAGCAGTCAACCTAGACCAGCGCGTCGAAATCGCTGGCCGCGTGGCGTTCGGGCAGCTGTTCGTGCGCCTCGCCCCAGGTGCGGTTCACCTTGCGGCCACGTTGAACGGCGGGGCGGGCGTCTATCGCCTCTGCCCAGCGCACGACATTCTTGTAGGAGGCCACGTCAAGAAATTCACCGGCATTATACTGACGACCAAGTGCCAGCTGCCCGTACCAAGGCCAGATGGCGAAATCGGCAATGGTAAGATCATCGCCCATGATGAATTGCCGCCCCGCCAGATGCCGTTCCAGCACGTCAAGCTGGCGTTTGACCTCCATCGCGAAACGGTCGATGGCATATTCGAACTTCTCGGGCGCGTAATTGTAGAAATGGCCAAAGCCGCCGCCAAGGTAGGGGGCGCTGCCCATCTGCCAGAAAAGCCAATTCAGACATTCGGT
>JBARVM010000405.1:0-2097 GCA_049646265.1 Paracoccaceae bacterium | reverse complement strand
GATCAGCGTGGCTTTGCCGGTGCCGCCGGTTCTTTCGCCCTGTTCGAGTGCTTCGAGGACGGTGCGCGCCCGTTCCACCACCCGCTGCGGCAGGCCCGCAAGCCGCGCTACCTGCACCCCGTATGACCGGTCCGCCGCGCCGCGCCGGACCTCGTGAAGGAAGATCACCTCCCCATCCCATTCCTTGACTGTCACCGTGGCGTTTTCCACGCCGGAAAGCTTGCCCGCCAGTGCTGTCAGCTCATGATAATGGGTGGCAAACAGTGCCCGGCAACGGTTGACATCATGCAGATGTTCCATCGTGGCCCAGGCGATCGACAGTCCATCATAGGTTGCCGTGCCCCTGCCGATCTCATCTAGGATCACCAGCGCGCGGTCGTCGGCCTGATTGAGGATTGCCGCTGTCTCGACCATCTCCACCATGAAGGTGGATCTGCCCCGCGCCAGATCGTCTGCAGCGCCGACCCGGCTGAAAAGCTGGCTGACAAGCCCGATATGGGCACGTCTGGCTGGCACAAAGGAACCGGCCTGTGCCAGAAGTGCTATCAGCGCATTCTGGCGCAAAAAGGTGGACTTGCCAGCCATGTTCGGCCCGGTCAGCAGCCAGATCGCCGCGCTGTCAGCACCGGTCAGGTTGCAGTCATTGGCAACAAAGCTTTCGCCGGCGGCGCGCAGGGCGCGTTCCACCACCGGATGCCTGCCGCCCTCCACCTCGAATGTCCGGCTGTTATCGACAAGGGGTGCCGTCCAATCTTCCGCCCGCGCCAGATCGGCAAGGGCCGTAGAAAGATCGACAAGGGCAAGCGCTGATGCCGCTTGAGCAAGCAGACTGTAGGCATCGAGAATAGTAGCTTTCAGGCCGGAATAGAGCCTTTTTTCGATATCGAGCGCATGGTTTCCGGCGTTGAGGATGCGCGTCTCCATCTCGCTCAGTTCCAGCGTGGTAAAGCGTACTTGATTGGCCGTGGTCTGGCGGTGGATGAACTTGTCCGACAGGGGTTGCGACAGCATCTTTTCGGCATGGGTGTCTGTGGTTTCGACGAAATAGCCCAGCACATTGTTATGTTTGATCTTCAGCGTCTGAATGCCGGTCAGCTCGACGAATTCGGCCTGCATGGCGGCGATGACACTGCGTCCCTCGTCGCGAAGTTTGCGCGCCTCGTCCAGTTCGGCGTTATAGCCTGCCGCGATGAAACCGCCGTCCCGCACCAAGAGGGGCGGCTCAGCCACCAGGGCCGCATCAAACACCGCCACAAGGTCGGCATGGCCGTCAAGATCCGGGATGATATTGGCGATCTGGTCGGGCAGGTCAGGGGCCTTTCTCAGACGGTCAGCGATAGCGTCGGCGGCCTGAAGGCCATCACGAATGGCCGCCAGATCGCGCGGCCCGCCCCGATCCAGCGCCAGCCGCGACAGGGCGCGGTCGATATCCGGCACGCTGCGCAGATCCATCCGCAGATCGTCGGCCAGCCGCGCCTCGGCGACGAAATAGCCGACCGCCTCTATCCGGGCGCGAATTTCGCCCAGATCGCGCGAGGGTGCCGAAAGGCGGCGTTCCAGCCGCCGCGCGCCCACTGCGGTTACGGTCCGGTCGATCGCCGCGATAAGCGAGCCATCGCGTCCACCGGACATGCTGCGCGAAATCTCCAGATTTCGCCGTGTTGCGGCGTCGATCTGCATAGTTCCGGCGGCCGATTCCTGTACCGGTGGCCGCAAGAGGGGCAGCTTGCCGCGTTGGGTCAGGTCCAGATATTCGATAATCGCGCCCATGGCTGACAGTTCTGCCCGCGAGAAATTGCCATAAGCCTCGAGCGTCGCCACGCCAAACAGGTTGCAAAGGCGCCGTTCAGCGCCGCTACTATCGAAAGAGCCGCGCGACAGCGGCGTCAGGGCCGCGCCGAAATCCGCCACCGATGTTTGCAGTTCGGCCTGCAGCGCCTCGTTGATCAGAAGTTCGCGCGGGGCCAGCCGTGCCAGTTCGGGCCCAAGCCGGACCTGCGGGCAGGGCATGACATGAAAGCCGCCGGTGGAAATATCGCACCAGGCGAGCGCCATCTCTCCACGCACGTCGGACCAAGCGGCAAGGTAATTGTGCCG
>JBARVM010000404.1:0-4238 GCA_049646265.1 Paracoccaceae bacterium | reverse complement strand
TTAGCGGATGAGCGGACGCGCTTTGTCGGGGTGCGGGGCCTTTTGAAGCAGAAGCTGGAGGAGGGCGACAAAGAAACCGCGCTGAAGTTGGCGGAAAAGGCCTTTTTGATGAAACCGTCGCATTCCGAAATTCAGGATGTGCTGTTTGGATTGCAGGCGACCGCCGGGGATTGGTCCGGTGCGCGCAAGGTTCTGGGGGCCAAGCTGAAACAGGGTCATCTGCCGCGCGATGTCCACCGCCGCCGCGATGCGATTCTTGCCCTGCAAGAGGCGCGGGCCGTGCTTGACGATACGCTCTCGCTTGAGGCGCGGGAGGCGGCGATCGCTGCGAACAAACAGTCGCCCGACCTGATCCCCGCGGCGGTGATGGCCGCGCAGAGCTATGGGGCCGCGGGCAAGGCCAAGAATGCGGTGCGTATTCTGAAAAGCGCCTGGACCGCCCAACCGCACCCCGATCTGGCGGCGGCCTTTGCAGCGCTTGTGCCGGATGAAACACCGGCCGAGCGGATCAAACGGTTCGGCACGCTTTTCGCCGCCAACCCTGAACATGCCGAAACCAGAATGCTGAAGGCGGAACTCTTCCTTGCCGCCGAAGATTTTCCCCAAGCCCGCCGGGCGCTAGGTGATCTGACAGAAAAACACCCAACCGCGCGGGCGCTGACCATCATGGCCGCCATTGCAAGGGGTGAGGGGGAAGAGGATGCCGTTGTCCGTGGCTGGCTGGCGCGGGCGCTTTCGGCCAGTCGTGGCCCGCAATGGGTCTGCGACAAGTGCCAGGCGATCAACAATGTCTGGTCGCCGACCTGCGACCATTGCGGCGGCTTCGATACGCTCAGCTGGCGGGAGCCGGATCAGGAAGCCCATAGCGCGCCCAGTCCCACGGACCTTTTGCCGCTCGTCGTAGGCTCTGATCGCGCCGATCCCGAGTCGGACAGTGCCGAGGAAACCACCGAACCGGTCGAAGAGGTAGAGAAATTGAACCGGCTACGTGGTGCCGTACGCGACGCCGAGTTTTTCGACAATAGCAGCAAATAGATCTGCCTGCGCTTACCTTCTTGGCGAAGATGCGTACCAATGGTGTATTGCGAACCAACGGAACGCTGTTCAGAAATTTCGGTACAGCATTGTGCCTGAAATTGTGCCGGTTCGAATCCGAAGCTGCCGCGCAGGCTGGGTTCAGGTCGAAAAATCGTCGATCAACGGATTGGGTTTGGCAAACCGTTCAAGGTCCGCCTGATCGGTTATGGTGATCCCTGTGCCGTTCACGACGACGCCGTAAGGTTGCAGGCCCTTGAAAGCGCGGCTCAGGTTTTCGGGGGTCATGCCCAGCACCGAGGCGAGGCGGCGCTTTTCGAAATCAAGTTCGAACGCAGCCCCACCGCCCGCGTGCCTTTGCTGCCGGAGCAGGTAGTTCGCGAGCCGTTCGAGCGAGGTTCGAAGCTTGAGATCCTTCTGGGCCTTGACGACGGAGCGGTAGCACTGCGCAAGTTCCGATACGATGGCACGGGCAAAGCTGCTGTCGGCGTCGAAGATGGCGCGCACATCCTGACTTGGGATAAGCGCGATCCGGCTTTTTTCCAGCGTGCGTGCCGACATCAGATAGGGGGCATCCTTGATCGTCGCGGCGAGGATGAAAGTCGAGATCGGGCGGACCGTCGCCAAACTGGTGTCGCGCCTGTTCCAGGCCGAGAAAAGATCGACCGAACCCGAAAGGACAATATGAAGAAAATCGCTTGGCTCCCCTTCGGTGATCAATTCGATCTGCGCGGGAAAATTTTGAACATAGGCACCCCGCATCAGGGATTTGAAACTCTCATCCGTCATCTGAGAGAAGAGGTCGAGCTTTCTGATATCCTGATATTCTGAATCGGGCATTCTGTCCCCCGCGATCGCGCGATTAACAATTATCATCAAAGTAATTGAAATATGTCAATCGGTCGGTTGGCGATCTTTGCGGCAGCCTTGATCTGTCACCGGGCACCGCATGACATAATTATGGCGGTCATTTATTTCGTCATGGCTTTTACCGTTTCGTGATCTAGATCAAGTCACGAACGCGGCTCTGGCGTCAGGTCTGGCACTGTACCCCATGCGGGGTGACAGCACTCTTCCTGACGGAGACCCGCCATGCAGACCTCAGCCACAGCCTCTCCCGCCGATCAGACGCGCGCCCTGAGCCTGAGCACAATCGCCTTTACCGCCTGTTTCGCGGTCTGGACGATCTTTTCCATCATCGGTGTCGCCATCAAGGCCGAACTTGGGCTGAATGATACCCAGTTCGGGCTTCTGGTTGCCACGCCGATCCTGACCGGTTCTATCACCAGGCTGTTTCTGGGTGTCTGGACCGAGAAATATGGAGGGCGGCTGGTCTTTTCGGCGCAGATGATCCTGACGGCGCTGGCCACATGGGCGCTGACGCTGGCCGACAGTTACATCATGTATCTGATCGCGGCGCTTGGCATCGGGTTGGCTGGCGGGTCGTTCATTATCGGCGTTGCCTATGTCAGTCGCTGGTATGACGCGGGCCACCAGGGAACGGCACTGGGTATCTTTGGCGCGGGCAATGTCGGTGCGGCGGTAACCAAGTTCATCGCGCCCTTTGTCATGGTGGCCTATGGCTGGCACGGTGTCGCCTATGTCTGGGCCGCCGGTCTTGCGATCATGGGTGTCCTCTTCTTTCTCTTGGCCAAGGACGACCCAGAGCTGGTCGAACGGCGCCGGACCGGGGCCAAGGCGCCCACGCTGGCACAGCAGTTCGCGCCTCTGATGAACCTGCAGGTCTGGCGCTTTTCGCTTTACTACTTCTTCGTCTTTGGCGCCTTTGTCGCGCTGGCGCTGTGGATGCCGCATTACCTGATCGACGTCTATGGGGTGGATGTGAAGACGGCCGGCATGGCGGCGGCGTCCTTCAGCCTCTCGGCCTCGCTCTTTCGCGCCTATGGCGGCCATCTGAGCGACAAGTTCGGCGCACGGCAAGTGATGTACTGGACCTTCGGTTTCTCGCTGGTCCTGCTGTTCATGCTGTCCTATCCGCCGACCGACTACATCGTGCAGGGAAAAGAGGGCGCGATAGCCTTTTCAACCTCGATGGGTTTCTGGCCCTTTATCGCCATCCTGTTCGTCCTTGGCTTTTTCATGAGCCTCGGCAAGGCGGCGGTGTTCAAACATATCCCGGTCTATTATCCAAAGCACGTTGGTGCGGTCGGGGGCCTTGTCGGCATGATCGGCGGGCTGGGCGGGTTCGTTCTGCCCATTGTCTTTGGCGCCGCGCTGGACCTGACCGGCATCTATACATCCTGCTTTGCTATCCTCTTCGGTCTTGTCGCCATCGCGCTGGGCTGGATGCACCTGTCGATCCGCGCCATGGAACGCGCAGCGCACGGCGCGGCGCTGGACGAACTGCCGAGCCTGCCGGAAATGCAGGAGATCCACGTGCCGGGCAAGACGGTGATGCCGCGTGTCCTTGCGGACTGGCATCCCGAAGACGCCACTTTCTGGGCTGAGAAGGGGCGGGCAGTTGCGCGTCGCAATCTGTGGATCTCGATCCCGGCGCTCTTGCTGGCCTTCTCGGTCTGGATGGTCTGGTCGGTCGTCGTTGCCCGTTTGCCCGCCATCGGGTTCGACTTCACCCCGGGGCAGCTCTTCTGGCTGGCGGCCCTGCCGGGCCTGTCGGGTGCGACACTGCGCATCTTCTACAGCTTCATGGTGCCGATCTTTGGCGGGCGGTTGTGGACCACGCTCTCGACCGCGTCGCTGCTCTTGCCTGCGATGGGCATCGGTTACGCGGTGCAGAACCCGGCAACGCCTTACCTGATCTTCCTTGTTCTCGCGCTGCTTTGCGGTTTTGGCGGCGGCAACTTCGCCTCTTCCATGGCCAATATCGGCTATTTCTTCCCGAAGGCCGAAAAGGGTAACGCGCTTGCGCTGAATGCAGGCCTTGGCAACCTAGGCGTATCGGTCATGCAGTTCCTTGTGCCCATCGTCATCACTGCGGGCGTCTTCGGGGCCATGGGCGGTGCGCCGGTGACTCTTTCTGACGGCGGCCAGCTCTGGATGCAGAACGCGGGCTTTGTCTGGGTGCCCTTCATCCTTGCGGCCACGGTCGCGGCTTGGTTTGGCATGAATGACATCGCCGACGCGCGCGCCAGTTTCGCCGATCAGGCGGTGATCTTCAGCCGCAAGCACAACTGGCTGATGTGCATCCTTTATACCGGCACGTTCGGCAGCTTCATCGGCTA